>JAHEYM010000122.1:0-7488 GCA_023251595.1 Bacteroidota bacterium | reverse complement strand
TAATGACTATTTTGCCCCTTGCTGATGTCCCTGAATTTTGTGTCCCCACAATATTATATAAATATATTCCTTTTCCCCACCCTGAAATATCAACTGAAGATATATTATTATATATTGTCTGTTTATGAATTATTCTTCCCGTTATGTCCGTGAAAAGTAATTCAGCGTTTATTAAATTTTCGGGCGAAGTAATGTGTAAAGTTCCGGATGCAGGATTTGGATATACTTCGACAGATTCAGCACCCGGAGATTGCTTACCAACAATAGGTTCTGTGTCTGATGTAAATACACCACAGATAAGACTGGTAATACTACCCGGTCTGCGAGAAGCTGTGACAGGTGTACTTGTAGCAGAATAGACCAAATCTGTCGGACCCGCAGACGGGAGAACGTTTCCCTGCATTCCCGTAGTTGCAGGAGACGCCGTATTACAGCCTGTGGTCACTCCCATAGAATCTGTCTTTATAATATACATATCTCTTGTACCAGCTCCATAGCTCAGTGTGTATCCACAAATAATGTAACCTCCGTCAGAGGTTTGCCTAATACTGTTTCCCTGATCGAGTGCACTTCCCCCAAAAGCCTTCGACCACAATACACCTCCGGCAGAATCTGTTTTCACCAAATAAACATCTCCACCACCCGAACCAAAACTCGTCGTTCTTCCACAGAAAACAAATCCTCCATCTGTCGTTGTTCTTACAGATATAGCGTAATCATCGGCACTACCACCATAACCTTTCATCCAGACAACTGCACCGAGCGAGTCTGTTTTGATCAATAAAGCGTCATTTCCACCGGAACCAAAACTCGTAGTTTGACCACAAATAATATATCCTCCATTCGCCATTTGCTGAATACCATACGCGATTTCATCACCACCGCCACCATATACTTTAGACCAGGAAACGACGCCAAGCGAATTGGTTTTGACAAGACAAATCTGATAACCATTACCATAACTTTGGGTAAACCCAATCATTATATACCCTCCGTCCGCAGTCTGCTGAACTCCACGTGCTTCGTCATCTCCGGTTCCTCCGATTGCTTTTGCCCAAGTCAGTGTTCCATTCGCGTCTGTTTTCACGAGATACATGTCGCGCCCGCCTGCACCTGAACTCGCTGTCATACCCGCAGCAATGAAACCACCGTCCGTAGTTTGGCGGACGGAATAACCGAAATCCTGAGTTCCCGCACCACCAAAAGTTTTTGTCCACATTACAACACCATTCGAGTCGGTACGGACAAGATTAAGGTCACCGAAGGCATCGACATTATCCGTTTGTCCGGTGAAAATATATCCATGATCCGTGTTTTGCCGAACAGCCTGCGCCTCATCGTATCCTGTGTTTCCATAAGTCTTCACCCATGTTGTATCACCGTTTGCATTGGTTTTAACGAGATAAGAGTCGAAACCACCCACACCATAACTGAGCGTGCGACCACTAAAAATATAGCCACCATCTGCCGTAGGAACAAGCGAGTAACCATAATCATCTGTACTCCCGCCTATTGTTTTCTGAAAAGTTGTTTGTGCAATAAGAATGTCGAAAACACAGACCAAAACTATCAGAGCAAGTATTTTCATGGAGGGGAAGTAAATTATTTTCATCGGGGGGGAGTTTGCGTTCCATTACAAAGTTAGTGTTTTTTAATTCGCAAATATTTTTCTAACTTCGTACTTTCTTTGAGACCCTGACCTTAAATTATAATACCATGCGAGTAACTTATCATTCCGTTTTGAAATCATCCATTATTGTTTCCATGCTGCTCTTTGCGAGCCTTACCTCTAAGGGAACGGTTCATAATATAACAGTTGGACCAAGCAACACCATGACGTTCAGCCCCAACGCAATAAGCAACGTTTTAGTAGGTGATACCATTCGTTTCACATGGGCTACAGGAACACATAATACAACCTGCGATGGAACCGGAGGCACTTCACTACCGGGAGGCGCTGCGACATGGACTCATCCTATGAATTCATCCAACACAACATTCGATTATCCGGTAACTGTACTTGGTCATTATGCATACAGATGCACATTTCATAGTGGTATGAACGGTACGTTCGATGCCACCGGAACGGTTGGAATGTTATCCGATCCTTCTTCGTCTGCAGTAAATGTTTTTCCAAATCCATTCACTGACCGCGTAAATGTTTCCGGCAGTTTCGATTTTAGCAAAAGGATCACACTCAATGTAATAAATATCATTGGAGAAAAAATTAAATGTTTTGAATTCAATGAATTTCAAGGTATAAACTCCCCCTTTAACCTTGATCTTGCAGATTTGAAATCAGGAATGTATTTCATATCTTCAGATGCACTCAACAATCAAACTATCCGCATCATCAAGAAGTAACCACTTAAAACGCTATAAAAATCATGAAGACCCTCACGCTTATTGGCGTAGCATTGTCTGTTGCTACCCTCGTACTCATCGACAGCATTTCAAATCCTGCCTTCACCAACCGAAGCGGACCCTCCGGCGGTCGGACAGGTTCTCCCGGCGACGGTGGTGCGACTTGTGCTCTTAGCGGTTGTCACACAGGGAATGCTGTGGTGAACACACCAGGTATCATCACCTCGAATGTCCCGATATCAGGATATATCGGAGGCACTACTTACACAATCACCGCTGCTTGTTCAAATGGAGGTTCGAGATTTGGATTTCAGATTTCACCACAGAGCAGCACCGGTATTCTACGCGGGTCTCTTGTTGTGACTGATGCGACACAAACTCAGATCGTGTCAACTAAATATATTGAGCACCGCAATGCCGGAACATCCACAACAACTGTAGGTTCGAAATCATGGTCTTTTAATTGGGTTGCACCAACTTCAGGAACCGGGGCAGTTACATTCTACGGTTCATTCAATTATGCAAATAACGACAATAGTCGCAGTGGTGACGTAATCCATACCTCAACTCTTGTCATTCCGGAAAACACGACAGGTATCTTCGATCGGGCTGACAACACCGAGAGTCATTTCGATATGTTCCCGAATCCTGTTGCAAACGATAATGGGAGTATCGTTTTCACAAGCCATAAGTCTGGTCGTGCAATCGCAGAACTTTTCGATATGACAGGGAAATTGGTGATGACACTTTTCGATCGCGATCAGGTTGAAGGTCAGGTTTCGGAGAATATCAACTTCAATCACACTACTCCCGGAATATATTTCATTCGTCTGACAACCGCCGATGGCAGCGGCACGAAAAAGATTATTCTTCAATAATATTTTCCTGATTTATCGGGAAATCCTGAGAAACTTTTAATTACAAATGCGGTGAGAAATCATCGCATTTGTGTTTTACAACAATTTCATGTAGGTTTGTGGGCACCCCACCCGACCTCCCCAAATGGGGAGGGGTAAAAAAGGTTCGGATATTTAAGGAAGAAGAAATGACAGAGGAAGAATTAATTGAACGAATCCGCTCGCGCAACACTGTTGCTGCAGGTATTTTATATGATCGTTATGCCGCTTTGCTATATGGTGTTGTTTTTCATTTGGTGGAATCAGAGAAAACTGCACAAGAAATTCTGGAGGAAACTTTTGTTAAAATCTGGAGCAGTTTTCCTGCATATAATGTTGTGACAGGAAAATTTTCGGATTGGCTTGTAAAAGTTGCGGGTGAGATGGTTTTAAATAAAATTCCTTCTGTTGAAATCCCGATTGAAATAAAAAATATTACGGACGAAAAATTATCGGAACTGAGACGAAATCCAGCCCCCGAACTACGGACAGCAGTGATGGAGAGGATTCAGAGTATCGAAAATGTTAATTCTTTTCCAAAGGGGAAAGAAAATCCATCTGAGAAATCACATCTCCTGCGATATTCAATTTACGGTTGTATTGCACTTATGTTTATCAGTCTGGTTTTTAATTATGCTCTTTTTTCCAAATTGAAAACGGTTAAATCTGAACGCGATGAATTGCTTTCGAAAAACGGTGAAATTACATCCGAATTAAAGGATACAAAATCGAAATATATAAAAATATGGAATGATTTTAAAGTGGTGACTAATCCCGATTATCTGAATATAAAATTGAAGGGGATGAAAACATCGCTTGAGGCCACGGCAGAAGTGTTTTGGAATCCGGTTACAGGCAATTCTTATCTTGATGTAAAAAATCTGCCGCCACCCGCATCAGGAAAACAATATCAGTTATGGGCTATGCAAAAAGCAAAAAACGGTAGTATGCCGTTGGTAAACGCAGGAATGATTGAGATCGGTTCAGAAGAAGGAATTTATCCGATGAAAAATATTTCCAAAGCCGACATTTGGGGCATCACTCTTGAGAAAAAAGGTGGATCTGATCTGCCGAATCTTTCCGAATTATATATGAAATCGGAAGATTAAACACTTTTTGATTTCTTGCCCGCCGAAGCAAAGCGAAGGAGGGGGCGATTCACTGACGAATATCATAGTTTTTTAGATTCGGAGCGGTTAATTTCGCACGTTCGATTAACTTGTGATATTTATTACTGCCATGAAAATAAAAAAAATTCGAAGACTGAACCTTCTATTAATTCCGGGAATTTCATTCCTCTTCTTTTCTTTTTCGTATTCTCTAAAACCGCCCGGTGGCGATTGGGTCGCTCCGGCATCAGCAAATGCTTTGGTTAATCCGGTTCCTGCCACCCCGGATAATATCGAAGCAGGTTCTGGACTTTTCGCAAAGTATTGTAAGTCATGTCATGGTTCAGGAGGAAAAGGAGATGGTACGAAGGCATCGGGTTTGGACACACCTTGCGGCGATTTCACCGAAGTTGGTTTTCAGTCACAGACCGATGGTGCGCTTTTCTATAAAATTAAGGAAGGCAGAGATGACATGCCTACATTCAAGAGTAAAATTGCCGATGAAGAAGATATATGGACGCTTGTAAATTATATCAGGACATTTGGTCCACCGGTTATTAAACAAATAATCGTCGTTCCCGAAAAAGAAAAAACACCGGAAATTGAAATAAAAAAAGATACAGTTTCCACAGTACAAATAACGCCAGAAAAAACAACAATTGAAAAAAAAGATAGTGTTGCAATTACACAAGATTCAATTTCCACCGTTGAAAAAACCAATATTGAGAATTTGATTAAGCAATATGAGAACGCTATTAATTCTTCCGACACAATCGCGGTAACTTCACTATACACTACCGACGGAACATATAATTCACGTTCAACTTTGGCAGTTGGAGTCGAAAAAATAAAAGATGCTTATGTGACGTTTTTTAAATCTTCTAAATGGAATATTAAATTTTCAATTGATGAGATTGAACAATGCAGCGAAATGGCATTTGTGAGAACAAGTGGTAAAGGTGAAATATCTTATTTTGATCATATGGATAAAGGAGCTGTCGATAGCAAAGAATTTATTTTTCTCAAGAAGATAAAAGGAGAATGGAAAATTTATTGTTTTTTGGGGAACTGAGACACTAATTGCCCGAATTGACACGAATTGTTCCGTTATTAAGAGGTTGAAGACATCAAGACTTGATTTTTTTCATCTCCTTTTTATTTTGTGTATTTTTAGAATATAAGTTTAACAGTGTATGTCTGTTTTTCTCAAAATGTTTCTTTGATGGTGTTTTCGATTTATTTTCCTTAATCACCTCTATTTTTACTGAATTGTCCTTACGAACAAATGTATCCATATCTTCCAGTTGGAGTAATGGTGCTTTTCCAATTGCCAGACTGAGCTCAATGAGTTTGCTTAATTTATGGTCAAAATCGCCATTTAATATTTGAGAAATATAACCCTTGCTGACACCCATTTTTACAGCAAATTCAGTTTGCGACATTTTGTTCTCGATCAGATATTTTTCTACCTGTTCAAATAGGTTCGCTTGAAAATTGACCAACCAAAATTCTTTGCTTTTCAGGAGTTCTTTTCTTGTGATCATCTTATATTGATTCAATTTTCTTTAACGTAAAGGTAGACATAATTGTTTAGTTTAAGCTAAACTTGTAAAAAAAACAGATTAATAAAAGTTTCTACCCGTGGACAAAAGATAATACTACCTCACCAACGTAAAAAAACCATTCCTCGAATAATCTTTGCCACTCGTAACCGCTTTGGCTATAAGCACATAATAATACGTTCCGTTTGCGGCATCGGTGCCGGCTAAAGTTTTTCCGTTCCAGTTGATTTTGGGTGCCGTGGTTTCGAAAATTTTCACCCCCCAACGATCATATATATTAATTGAATACTCGCTTATTCCTGAACTCTGCAAAGCAAATTCATCATTAAACCCATCGCCGTTCGGACTGAAAACATTCGGTGTAACAAGTCCGTCGATAACGCCTGCCATCTGAACAAAAGTCGTGTCTGTACACCCATCTGCACTGGTTACAATCAACATAGTCTGGTATTGACCCACATGTTTATATGCGTGATCCGGATTTCTGAGGTCGGAAGTATCACCATCCCCAAAACCCACTCCCAGCTTGCATCACCGGTACTAAGATTGTCGAAATGAATATTCGTTTCTTCAAAAACCGGTGTATTGGGTGTAGTTGTAAAATTCGCTACAGGCTGAACATAGAAATTCACATTTGAAATTCCCGCCGGACTTACACATCCGGAGATGGAAGTTTCAAAAAGATTGACAACACCAGGACCAACCGTTCCCCAATTGACAGAAATTGTATCGTCGGGTGCGACCGCGTTCGGTATTCCGTTCAGAACTCCGCCATTCACTGTCCAGAAGTAGGACGAATTCGCATCGGGATTAACAAAATAGATAGAGCTCTGTTGGCCGGCGCAAATATTTTGTGCACCACTGATCATCGGAGCGACAGGTCTCACACCCGTGAGAATAAAAGGATCGGAGGAGAAGTCATTCTGATTGGCTGAGGAAACATGCGAAAGCAATGCTGTCGTTGTTTCTGTCGAGGGACCTATATCATACCATAATGTATTCGGAAGTGTTTTCCATTGCCCGATTTTATAGAAAATCCCATCTGCAATTTCATCAAAATAAATGCTGATTGTTGCGGCATCCGCTCCTGATGTACGGTTAATTTTGTGATAATAATATGGATTTAAAATACAAAGTGTCGAATCATATAACGAACGGTCGAAACCATCAAGAGTCGCATCATTGTTCGCCAACCTAACTGTATATATATCGTTAGCGGTGGTGGAAGGAGTAATTTCAACCGGACGATAACGCAAACTATTTACACTCGAACCCGTTGGAAAAAGATAGGGTGCAATGACATTTGTTTTTCTACCCAAATAACCGTTGCCAAGACTACTTACAAAACCTGTTGTTCTGGTGATGGCTGTTACCGAAGGATTATTGACTTGCATATAATGTACACCTGTCGCGAGTTCTTTATCGTTCAATGCAAGAATACCATCAACAGTAGCTGTGATGGTCTGCGTTTTATTCCCGGTTCCCGATAATTCGAGATTGTAAAACGGTGTGGTTGCCATTCCTGTAATCAACTGAGCTGGTCCTTTCAGGCTAACA
>JAHEYM010000491.1 GCA_023251595.1 Bacteroidota bacterium | reverse complement strand
TCAAAACCTGATTCCTTTTAATTACATTTGGTTGTTATATCAGGATTTAGTAATTTCGCCCTCCCCTTCGACAGGCTCAGGGACCGAAATTCGCACATTAACCATTAAAGACGTTGCGTGCAACGTCTCTACAAAACAGAAATCAAAATTAACCAACGCTAAAGCATGGCAAATCACAAATCATCCATCAAAAGAATCCGTTCGAACGATGCAAAACGTATCAGAAACCGTTATCATGAGAAGACGATGAGGAATCTCATCAAATCGATTCGCACATCAAAAGACAAAAAAGCAGCGGGTGATCTGTTGCCTAAAGCAGCATCGATGCTCGACAAATTGGCTAAAACCAACACGATTCACAAAAACAAAGCTGCAAATCTCAAGTCTTCATTGACGAAGCATGTCGCTGCACTTTAAATAAATTTTTTTCAATCATTTGTTTTTTTTCGTTACATGTAAAATAACTATCTTTGCACCGCCAAATCTAAAGAGCGATCGTACCACCATTTCGATGGCTAGTGACGCTCCGGATTGGCTGAAATATGTCTTCAGTTACGGTCGATTACCTTCCGATTTTCATTCAGTTTTGTGTTGCGATAGGATTTGTAGTCTTCGTTATGCTGGTAACCCACCTCATCGGTCCAAAAAGATCAAGCAAAGTAAAAGACGCGAGTTTTGAGTGTGGAATTGAAGCAAAAGGTAATGCCAGAACCCCATTCTCTGTAAAATATTTCCTCACTGCAATTCTGTTTGTCTTATTCGACGTGGAAGTTATCTTCATGTATCCATGGGCAGTTAACTTCAAAGGATTTGGTTGGTTTGGTTTTGTTGAAATGACATTGTTTCTAGGTTTATTACTCATCGGATTTCTATACATTGTTAAAAAAGGTGCGCTGGAATGGGAGGAATAAATGAATCGAACCGAAAAATGGTAGACATAGCTAAAGCACCTGCAGGATATGATGGTCCCGGCTTTTTTGCCACCAAACTTGGTTTGGCGGTTGGTCTTGCCCGGAAAAATTCAATTTGGCCTTTACCTTTCGCTACTTCCTGTTGTGGAATTGAGTTCATGGCAACGATGGCTGCCCATTATGATTTAGGCAGATTTGGTTCCGAAAGAATGAGCTTTTCACCACGTCAGGCAGATTTGCTGATGGTGATGGGCACGATCGCAAAAAAAATGGCCCCCGTTCTTCGTCAGGTTTATGAGCAAATGGCTGAACCAAAATGGGTGATGGCAGTAGGCGCTTGTGCTTCGAGCGGCGGAATTTTCGATACATATAGTGTATTACAAGGAATCGATCGGATTTTGCCGGTCGACGTTTATGTGCCGGGTTGTCCCCCTCGTCCTGAGCAAATTATTGATGGATTAATTGCCATTCAGAAATTAGTAGCTAAAGAACCCTTAGGAAGAAGAGAAACACCTGAATATCAGGCAATGCTTGCCACATACGGCATTAAATAATTTATGGAGAAACTAACACAAGAGAGGGTCATTGAAAAACTGCAGGAGCGGTTTGGAGGCGGAATTCTCGAGATCCATAAACATTACGATATTTTCACTGTCACTTTCGACCAAAATGTGATTCATGATGCCGTCAAATTTTTACATGATGACGAAGAATTGCAATTTGGTTTTATGACTACGATGTGTGGACTTCATTATCCCACACAAGAAAAAGAACTGGGACTCATGTATCAGTTTCATCAACTTAATCAGAACGTTCGCATTCGATTCAAAACATTTTTCACCAAAAACAACGCAGAAGTTCCGACTGTTACAGATATATATAAGACAGCGAATTGGATGGAACGCGAAGCATACGATTTCTACGGAATCAGATTTACAGGTCATCCGAATCTGAAAAGAATTTTAAATGTGGAAGAAATGGATTATTTCCCAATGCGAAAAGAATATAAGTTGGAAGACGAAACGAGAGAAGACAAGAATGATGCAATGTTTGGAAGAGATTAACAATTAATTATCAATAGACTCCGGTTTTAACCGGAGGCAATTAATCAATAGACTCCGGTTTCAACCGGAGGGGGAAATGAAGACGGAAGATATCGACAACGAAGAAAAAGAATATTCGTACCTGAATTTAGGTCCGACACACCCTGCTACACACGGTATTTTTCAGAACGTCCTTAAAATGGATGGTGAAAGAGTGGTCGGTTCGGAATCGACTATCGGATATATACATAGAGCATTTGAGAAAATAGCCGAACATCGTCCATATTATCAGATCACTCCGCTCACAGACCGAATGAATTATTGTTCATCACCCATCAACAACATGGGATGGCACATGACGGTCGAAAAACTTATTAATGCTGAAATTCCAAAACGAGTTCAGTATATGCGCGTTATTATCATGGAGTTGTCGCGTCTTGCTGACCACATTGTTTGTAATACAGTGATTGGTGTTGACACAGGTGCATTGACCGGATTTATATATTTATTTAAATCGCGGGAAGATATATATGAAATATTCGAGGAGATTTGCGGTGCACGTTTAACTACAAACATCGGAAGAATTGGTGGGTTCGAAAGAGATTTCTCAGATGTTGTTTGGAGAAAGTTGAATAAATTCCTCGATACTTTCACGAAAGCACTCAAAGAGT
>JAHEYM010000121.1 GCA_023251595.1 Bacteroidota bacterium | reverse complement strand
TGAAATTACAAGAAATAATTAAATAAAAGTATATACTGCTTGATAACGCACTATGTGATCTGCGTTAATCTGCGCGAGCTCCCGAAAAATCGGGACAGGCTTTGAGCAAACTAATTCTTCGCATCCTGCACACACACCCCTTGCCCCTCTTGAGAGGGGAATAGAGTCTTGGCTTAAGTTTATCTTTTGCTTATTATCAGGTTTTGTTTTTTTGTTTTGTCGCAAAATAAACGGGAATTCCCAACGAAACAATTATTAGACACCACAGCGAATTCTGAGATTTATATATTAATAAATCGACCATGATGGCGACGGCTACCAATATATATAACGCAGGAACAATTGGATAACCAAATGCTCTGTAAGGTCTTTCGGCATCGGGCATCTTTTTACGAAGGACAAATAATCCGCTGATGGTTAAAACATAAAATAATAATGCAGCCATGATCGTGTAATCGAGCAAATCGTTGTAGGTGCCTGACAAGCATAAAGCGCATGCCCACACACCCTGAAAAATCAATGCTTTTGCAGGAACACCTGCTTTATTTAAATCTCCTGCATGACGGAAAAATAATTTGTCTTTTGCCATTGCATAATATACGCGGGCTCCGGACAAAATTAATCCGTTGTTGCAACCGAATGTGGAGATCATAATTAATATTGCCATGATCGCTACACCTGCTGTTCCACCTGCAATCATCGAAACGGCTGCTGTCCCTACTCTATCATCGGTGGCGAACATGATTCCTCGAGATGCCACTTCACCCCCATCATGTAATCCATTAACCGGCAGAATCATTATATATACGACGTTTGCCAGTATATATATAATTGAAACCGAGAATGTGCCGATCAGCAAACTCAGCGGAATATTTCTTTTCGGATTCTTAATTTCACCTGCAATAAAAGTAACGTTGTTCCAGGCATCGCTTGAGAAGAGACTTCCAACCATGGCAACGCCAATAGCTGCTACCACCGCCATTCCTTCGATTGGTGTTGTAGTCTGTATGCCGGTTTTGTCATTGTAGCTTGTGGTGAATGTGTTCCAGAAACCTTCAAGGTTTTTCGAGAATTGTTCGCCATTTAATCCGACGTACAAACCAACAGCAATCAATCCGAATAACGCAAGAATTTTTGTAGAAGTGAAAGTTAATTGAATCAGCTTCCCACTTTTCACACCAAAACAATTAATTATAGTGAGCAAAACAATGATCACGATAGCAAAAAGCTGAGCGGCTGAGAGCTTGATAAATCCCGCTTCAAACAAAACATTTTTATAACTTAATTCTGGAATAAATACCGAAGTGAATTTCGCAAATGCCACAGCCACCGCTGCGATCGTTCCGGTTTGTATAACGGTAAAGAATGTCCAGCCGTACATAAATCCCACCAATGGATTATATGCTTCGCGTAAGTATATATATTGTCCCCCGGCTTTCGGGAACATGCCTGCCAATTCACCATAACTCAAAGCAGCCACGACTGTTACCAATGCCGTGATGAGCCATACCAATATCAACCAACCACCACCACCAACATTACGTGCAATATCGGCAGAGACAATGAAAATTCCGGAGCCGATCATCGAGCCCGCAACGACCATACTGCCATCAAGAAGTCCCAGGGCTCGTTTGAACCCGGGAGCTTCTTGAGTTGTGGGATTATTTAGCATTTATTTCTTCTCCTCAAGCGAACTATGTCCTTTCGAATATAAGAAATAAATCACCAATCCGATTGCCATCCATACGACGAAGCGAATCCAGGTGATGACGGGGAGACTGCACATTAACAATATGCATAGCACCATCGAGATCACTGGAATTAAAGGAACGAATGGTGTTCTGAAACCTGCTTTTCTTTCCGGATGTTTTTTTCTTAAATATATAATTCCGGCAGAGACAAGAACAAATGCGAAGAGTGTTCCGATATTCGCCATTTCGGCAATATCTCCGAGTGGAATAAATCCCGCAATAACGGCAACCGCAATTCCGGTAATAATTGTACCACGATGTGGTGTTTTATATTTCGGG
Organism: Bacteroidota bacterium; assembly: GCA_023251595.1. Lineage (GTDB taxonomy): Bacteria > Bacteroidota > Bacteroidia > AKYH767-A > JABDAW01 > JAHEYM01. The sequence goes on along the minus strand of JAHEYM010000121.1, from coordinate 7,760 downwards.
TGAATTTTCGAAATCCATTTCGACATGAGTCCGTCGCGCGACATAGCAAAGAATATTCTGGATTGACCAAGAAATAATACGAGCAACACAGATGTAATTCCGCAGAGCGCACCAATATCAACCAAAAAGGCCGCCCAGTGACTTACCCAGGGACTATCGACCTGTTTAAATGCATATACAAGCGGGGCACCTTTATCAACCCCGAGACTATCGAGTTTTAATGTTCCATCGCATTTTACAATTCCGGTGAAAACGGCAGACATTAATATATATAAAACTGTACAAATTAATAAAGACCAGATAATTCCACGTGGTACATCGCGTGTAGGATTTTTCGCTTCTTCAGCAGTTGTTGAAACCGCATCGAATCCAATATATGCGAAGAAAATAATTCCGGCGCCGAGAAGAATTCCACCCCATCCACCGAATCCTTCGACGGGATCATGCCCGAACCAATGCGAGAAAACTTTCCACAACTCCATACTCTTAATATCTGCGAAACCCCATCCATGCGCAGGAGCACTCGCAGCCGCGGAAGGAACGAATTCGGGAACGATCGGAGACCAGTTTGCAGCTTTCACGAAAAAGAAACCCACGACTATAAAGAATAACGCTACAACAATTTTCACCGCCACAATAATATTATTCACCCTCGCACTTTCGCGGATACCGATGATAAGAAGTGTCATGATAAGAAGAGAGATTCCAATAGCCGGAACGTTTAATAAACCATGCGCTTCGGTTCCGGGAATCGTTTCGAACGGCGTCAGTGCCAGCCTCTGCGGGAAACCGTGTAGACCGACAAGATCAAGGAAATTCACAAAATGGCTCGACCAACCGTTTGCAACAGCGGCGGTGGCGACACCATATTCAAGAATTAAATCCCACCCTATGATCCACGCAATTAGTTCGCCCATAGTGGCATACGAGTAAGTATACGCACTTCCGGCGATCGGGATGAAGGAGGCAAATTCAGCATAACAAAGTGCGGCAAAGATGCAGGCAACCCCACAAATAACGAAAGAAAGCAGAATTCCAGGTCCCGCGTTGGAGATGGCGACTTTCCCGGTGAGGACAAAGATTCCGGTTCCGATAATACAGCCAATTCCAATGGCAACAAGCTCCCAGACTGACAAAGTGCGACGGAGTTTATGTTCGCCTTCTTCCGATTCTTTCAGGATGGCATCGATAGATTTGGTTCGAAATAGCTTTTTCAGCATAAGATCAGAGATTAAGTTTTGGAATGGTGAAGATATGCAAGATTACCCCATGTAGCCAAATATCGCCGAAGTACAAATATTTATTGGTTGTGGATAACTTGTGTGAAACTTAGTGAGGGTAAATCCGTTGTAAGGTCAGTCTAAACGAACGCATAATGAGACAGTTGAAGATTACCAAGCAGGTTACCAATCGGGAGACGCAGTCGTTAGATAAGTATCTTCAGGAGATTGGGAAGATGGAGTTGTTGACACCGGAAGAAGAAGTTGAGTTAGCGAGGAAGATCAAACAGGGAGATCGTAAGTCTCTCGACCGGATGACCAAAGCAAATTTAAGATTCGTCGTATCTGTAGCCAAACAATACCAAAATCAGGGTTTAACTTTAGGAGATTTGATCAACGAAGGAAATGTCGGTTTGATCAAAGCTGCCGAACGGTTTGATGAAACCCGTGGTTTTAAATTTATATCATACGCAGTGTGGTGGATTCGTCAATCGATTCTACAATCGCTGGCGGAACAATCGAGGATTGTGCGTCTGCCGTTGAATAAGATCGGAACTCTGAACAAGATTAACCGGACTTTCTCGAAGTTGGAACAGGATTTCGAACGTGAGCCATCGGTTGAAGAAATCGCGCTTGCACTCGATCTTTCACCCGACGATATCAAGATGACGATGCGCACTTCGGGTCGGCATGTTTCGATGGACGCACCGATTCAGCAAGGCGAAGACAGCACTTTGATCGAATTGTTAGAGAGCGAAGGAACGCCTCAACCTGATCAGAATCTGATGAACGAATCGCTGAAACGTGAAATTGAACGCGCATTAGGTACGCTTACAAAACGAGAAGCAGATATTATCAGATACTATTATGGAATCGGACTTCGTGTCTCGGCGAATTTAGAAGAAATAGCTGCCAAATTTGATCTTACGAGAGAACGTGTTCGTCAAATAAAAGAGAAATCTATCCGTCGGCTCAAACATACTTCGAGAAGTAAAGTTTTGAGGACGTATTTGGGGTAATTAACAGTTAACAATTAGGGAGCCTTCCCGACTCAGTCGGGAGGGCTTTTTTGTGGGTTATGTTAAAACTCGTAACTTTGAAAAACCTAATAACAGTATCCGTAAAACTCAATAACCTCATTATAACCTTGCATGGATACGCCAGAACAAATTGAGAAATTGGCGCTTGAAAGATTTCAAGAAGCCAATATTTTATTTCGAGCTGGAAAATATGATGGGGCATATTATTTATCCGGTTATTCGATAGAATTAGCATTAAAAGCAAAAATTTGCAGACGATTTGGTGTGCCTAATTTATTCACATTAGATGAGAATAATTTTGCTCGAATAGATGATTGAGTCAAGTTCGCAAGGCAGTTAAAACACATGACTTATTTGTATTGTTAATATTTTCCGGATTAAAGGAGAAGTTTGACATTGACAAGGCGTCTCATAAATTATTATCTTTGTGCAATTCAAAATTCTTTCAGGGATGGTCCGAAATGCTCAGATATAAACCTCGTGGATCGATCAAAGAAGTAGAATGTAAGGAATTAATGGATATTTTATCACGTGATACTGGAATATTACAATGGATAACAAAAAATTAAAAGGTGAATTAGAATTAGATTCATTTTTGTCGGAATGCACTAAACGTGGGAAGACAGTTTCTGATTTATGTCTCAAGGAGGCTTATCCCGGAGATAGTTCAACTTCTTATATCATGCAATTGAAAGCAGATTGGGTGAAAGATGATGAATGTTTTGATGCTATTGCCTTTTTTACTGAAGTGATGTTTGACGTGATGAGTTTAGGAGCGAGACAGAGAATTTTTTCAATTCAGGTTCTTAGAAAAAACGATGAATTGCATTGTGATTCCGGTGAATTGGTGATTCACCAGGAAACGAATTCTCAATAATTCTTTATTATCCATCTATTACTTTCAACAACGCGATTTTCCAATCATGTATATACTTGTCATTTTCATATACCGGATTTTTCTGGACCAATTTAAAAAAATAGTTTGTAAGGCCGTCCCACTCAGATAGTCTCCCCCTATCATATAGTTTCCAATTAATTTCTTCGAGCAGGAAATTAGATTTGGCAGAGTTTCGCATCATTGAAGTTGTGATCCAATTAGACTCAGAATTTTGTCCTCCCCTTGCAATAGGAATGAGATGATCGATGGTGGGAAATAAATGCCAATAAACTATATGAGTTTCTGACATTTTCCAATTTACCTGATACTTGAAAATATCGGGAAATTCGATGGTCAATATTTTAATTAGTCCAGGGAAGAGAAGTTTTTCACCTGAATACCTATCTATGAAACCATCTCTTCGAAAGACTTCAGACATTTGATATTTACTATATTGTCTTTTCTCACTGGGAGGAGAGATGAACGGATAATTTTTATTTGCAAAATCCATGGATTCTTGCTTTCTGTCAGCCAATAATAGTTCGACAACATTTTTAATAATATCAGATTTATTCATATTCATCATTTTGATTCTTTCAATCCGAAGCGATTAATACTTCCGAATAGAAATCAAAGATAATAATTATAGTTAGGCAGAAGAAAAAACGATCGGCAATATTTAATGAATGAAAAAAGTCTCCCGTCCGGTAAGCACAACAGTTTCCTTCACTCGCCAGAGTTTTGGCATCATGCTGGCTCACTACAGATTGCTTCGGTCGTTCCTCCCTCGCAATGACGCGCTTCTTAGGGCATTAGGAGGAAAAACTGAGCCGGCAAATTTCACGGATCTGAAATTTGCTGGCTCATTTTTTCCCTAACCAACGCAGCTACATCGTCATCACAAAGGAGGTCGTTGAATGAAGAATTGATTATCCAATATTATTCGCGACCGACTGAAGTGATCTGTGTTTGCAAACGGATGGTAGAATGCTATATATAATGAAACAAACTTTATTAAAACATTGCCCTTTTCTTTCACTTGGACATTCGACATTGGACGTTGGACATTGGACATTGAAAAATCTCATGAGAGTGTACCGTCCGATATCATAAGGGGTCCTTCCTGCGTCGGGATGACAATTCGCACTATCATTCGGGGATGCAGGAGGACGCGCGCTAAGCAGAATTTTGTGTTCATGAATGCACCAGCGCGCGTCCTCCTGCATCCCACCCCCAAATGTGACAGTGCGTGAATTGTCATCCTATCAAACGCGATGAATAATCTTTATAATCAGAGAATGTAAATGCGTTTGAGAGGATCTGTGCCTGCAACCGGGCGGAAAACTCTTAGGTAATAAACAACAACACTAATAATAGCAATTCTTTTTTTGATCTTAATATATATAATTTTATTCGCATTCTCCCGTCCGGTAAGCACAACAGTTTCCTTCACTCGCCAGAGTTTTGGCATCATGCTGGCTCACTACAGATTGCTTCGGTCGTTCCTCCCTCTCAATGACGGGCATTCGCGGTCGTGAGGGGGAAAAAATGAGCCGGCAAATTTCACATGTGTGAAATTTGCCGGCTCATTTTTTCCCTAACCCAACGCTGCGACAACGTCATCACGAAGGAGGTCGTTGAAGTATGAATTGATTATGCAATACTATTCGCGACCGACTGAAGTGATCTGTGTTTGCAAACGGGACGAATGATTTTTATTTAAAATATTTTTCAGTATATCCAATTTGATATTTCTCAGGTAGAAGGAGATTGATTTGTTTTGTGAGATATAATATGTCATCCACTTTCGTTTGATAAATGTGAATTGTCTTTGTATCGTTATCAATTGTCAATGTAAAATCGTATTCAGGCAAATCATCGGGGGCGGAATTATCGACGTAACTTTTTTTAATGCTTTTTAAATCTATTTTTTTTAGTGCTTCAGTGATAGCCAACCTCTCGGCATCGGTAATTGCTTTTGAATATGTGTCTTGTTTTTCCCTTAGACTTTTGCGGGTAATAACAATAGAATCCATGCTGATGAGATAGGAATTATTCAGCAACAAGTTCCACTCTTTTATCTCAATTCTGTCTAACAGATTATTTTGGAGTACAGCCTTTTGAGTTGGCGAATCATTGGTATTGGATTGTGGAGAGTTCTGACAGGCGGCTGCCAATAAAACCATCAAAAACATCATCCCCGACATAAATAAAATCCGTCTCATCTTTGATTACAGGCTTGTGTGAGGGACAAAGATAAGTATTCCTTGTGAAAAAGTATACCTCCGATCCTGAATTGAGATCGAAGTGTGGGCAATGCAGGACTCGAACCAACATCCGGACGTTCGAAGCGTCCGTTTTTAAATACTTTCAAGTGATTCAATAAATAACTTACTCTCATCGATATAGACTAAAATAACCATCGCATTCTTCTTCAACCCAAAAGCTTTCATCACAATTACGGGCTGATGTAAATGAATAGCAAGATTGTGATTTTCCAGGCTTTTCAGCAAAGAAATTTTGACAACATCAGCGCGTTGTACCGATTTATTTGTCAACTCAATTTTCGAAATGTTATTTAATTGAATCATTACTTCACCACCCAAAAGTCCATTTCTTAAAAGAATATTAGCGTTCTTAATGACAATCGATCTCGATTTGAGAGCCCTGATATGTGCTATTAGTTGGAGACAGGTATATATACTTAGACTTGTCAATATCCATGCAGCAGTTTTATTCCACATCAAAAGAAGGAAATGCATGCTTACAGTTTCTACCAGAAAAATAAAAAGAACCAGAAACAGTACTAAAACAATTCCATTTTCCTTGTATGTTGTGAACCTTGTTTTATAATCAATTGTTTTGTCAGCACCTTTGAACAGATAGTAAAAGACTGAAATTTCAGAAGACACAACATTTGCGATTTTCTCATTACCAAAAACGAATTTCAAAACATTTCTGCAGTGGGTCAGAAAATCCTTCTCAATTATTGTGACAGAATTCGCAATCTCATTTGCAATATAAAATTTCCAAACAATAAAAACAGTAAGCACAATTTCAGCAAGAGGTGCAATCCATATCTTTACAATTCCAATAACTTGAGAATTAATTCCTGAAAGCAGGAAGGAAGAGAAAATAACTCCAGCCATAAAAACACGCAAAACGGTAAATTTAGATTTTGCGCTTTTTCTGATCATCAGAAAATATGCAAGTGGAGCCACAACCAGAAGGTCCAGTAGAATTGCGATGGAAATTTTATCGGAATGTTCTCTGAATTTTGACGTATGTGAAATTAGAAAACATGCAATAAAGATCAGAGCAGGAATCCCAAATGCGAACGAAATTCTAAGTTTAATATGTTTGAACATTTTAAAATTAAAAACCTCTTCAAAGATACTGTTTATATATTGAAAATGAGAACCCCATCATACACATAACAAGAAATTGTGAGGAAATTGACAATTTGTTGTGAGGAAATTGACAATTTGTTGTGAGGAAATTGACAATTTGTTGTGAGGAAATTGACAATTTGTTGTGAGAAAATTGTGAAGAAATTGACAATTTCTTGTGAGGAAAGTGATAAGAGTTTGATTCTGGTATTTAATCAAAAAGGGGATGCTAAAAATCCCCGAATTTTGACGAACTTTGCACCGAATAAATAACCCTCCGGTGAAAGAAACAGTTTTCTTAGGCGAACATACAATTTTTGGTAATATAGGGCATTTGCTCATTATCACAGCATTTGTTGCCGCCATTCTCTCTGCTTTTGCCTACTTCAAAGCAACCCGCGAAAGTGACTTAAAAGAACATTCTTGGAGAAAGATAGGCAGGTATGCATTCGCGTTTCACTCAGCAAGCGTTGCCGGAATCGTCGGAGTTCTCTTCTCCCTTATTTATAATCACTATTTCGAATATTACTATGTCTGGTATCACTCTTCCATGACACTTGAGACCAAGTATATGTTCGCCTGTTTTTGGGAAGGTCAGGAAGGTAGCTTCCTGTTGTGGACGGTCTGGCACGTTGTTCTTGCATGGTTTATTATACGCAAAGGTGGTGAGTGGGAACCTGGTGTCATGGCTGTGATAGCACTCGTTCAGGTCTTCCTCTGCTCCATGTTGCTCGGAATTAATTTCGGAATTTTTCATCTGGGCAGTGATCCTTTCATTCTTTTACGGCAACATCCGGAAATGGCGGGCACTCCCTTCTCCCAGATGGGAGATTATTTAAGCAAGATTAAGGATGGCAAAGGTTTAAATCCTCTTCTACAGAATTATTGGATGGTGATTCACCCTCCTACTCTCTTTCTAGGTTTCGCAGCTACTACTATTCCGTTTGCCTTTGCGATGGCTGGTTTGATTCGAAGAAAGGTAAATGATTGGGTAGCACCTGCCCTGCCGTGGACAATTTTTGCCATGATGATACTCGGTACAGGTGTATTGATGGGTGCAGCATGGGCTTATGAAGCGCTTAGTTTTGGTGGTTTCTGGGCATGGGATCCGGTAGAAAACGCCTCACTCGTGCCTTGGATTAGTCTAGCGGGAGCAGTCCACCTGATGATTGTTTTCAAGAAAAAAGGAACGAGTATAGCCAGCACTCTCTTCTTCACTATTCTAACCTTCATC
>JAHEYM010000120.1 GCA_023251595.1 Bacteroidota bacterium | reverse complement strand
ACTGAGGGCCTAACAATACAGTTAGACAAGGAAAAAATCAAAAAGTTACCTGACGATTTTTCGAAGTTCACCAAATTAAAAAAGGTTGAACTGTTCGGGTATGATGGGTGCGATTTCGACATGCCTGATGCACTCGAGAAAATATCCAAAATACATACGCTTGAAGTCTTAGGTATTTATAGTTTTAGAAATAAATTCGGTACGGTCCCGACTTGCATCTCATCGCTGTCAAATCTCACAAGACTTTCTCTGTCAGATGATGGTATAGTCGATTTAATACCGGAATTGTCTACATTGACAAAACTTAAAACATTAGTGTTAACGAAGAACAAGATTTCTTCTTTTCCATCCGCACTTCATAAATTGTATAATCTTGAAGAATTGTATTTAGGAAAAAACCTCTTGACAGACGAAGGAATAACTTCAATTTTCAGATTACCTAAACTGAGTTATCTTGGAATTTCACAAAATAAAATCCGGTATATTCCCGGCGCCATCGAAAACTTAACAGAGTTGGCAAATCTGGATGTAAGCGGCGATTCGATTTCAGATATTCCGGCAGAACTCAGTAACCTGAAAAAACTGGAATCACTCATTATATCCGACACTAAAATCGGTGACAAAAGAATGGCAGAAATAAAAAAATCTTTGCCTCTCGTTGAGGTGAGTGATTATTCTTGTTTTCCGGCAGGTTCGCTTGTGAGAATGATGGATGGCTCAGCTAAAACGATTGAGTCAATTGCTTCGGGTGAGCTTGTTCAGGGTTTTGATTTATCAAAAGGTTGTGTCAGATTTTATGAAGTTGAATCGCTCCAATTTCACCATTCAAAAGAATATGCTATATATAACGTAAATTTCAGGGTTGTTGAAAATATGGTAAGTACTGAGGCGGGCACAAATACGAAAGTTCACGTTTTTGACGCAACAGCAAACCACCCTGTATATGTTAAAAATTTCGGTTGGAAAAAAGTTGAAAACGTTAGTCCGGGAGACATACTCGTGTATTCTGAAAATGCTCAAAATTTCTGTAAAGAAGCTTTTGTTGAAACTATAAATCTTTCAACAAAAACAGTTCCTGCTGTATATAATCTGAAAATCAAAAAAGGAAATTACTTCGTGAATGGAATATTGGTAAATCATAAATAAACAGTAGAGACGTTGCATGCAACGTCTCTGTTTCGTATGTCAAAAGTTGCACGTAAATATATAAAAACCATGAAAAACATTAAACTATTCTTTCTCTTTTTCTCACTCTCTCTCTGCACATTCGCGCAGGTAAAGACAACTAATTTAACGCTTGATGCAGCGATGAAATCTCCTTCTACCGCTGAGGGAATTTATTTACGCTGTGCTACAGAGAAAGTTAACCGGTTACCCGATGACTTTTCCAAACTTACAAAACTTAAATCAATAAATATTTCAGGCGATTACACAACGAATTTTGATTTTGCTGACGCAATCGAAAAATTAAGTCAGTTACCGGCACTTGAAAGTTTAAGCCTTTACGGATTCGGAGACAAGTTTCAGGTAATCCCTGCATCGATATACAAGTTGAAAAATTTGAATTCTTTAGATCTTTCAGACGATAGCATCTCAATAATTCCACCGGAATTATGCATGTTGACAAAACTCCAGGTTCTTACTATAAGTTACAACAAATTATCGTCAATACCACAAGATTTTGGGAAATTGGTTAATCTTGAAGAATTGTACATCGGGGATAATAATTTGAATGAGGAAGCATTACAACCCATCTTCAAACTCACCAAACTTACCAATCTTACTATTTCTGATACTAAAATTACAAACATCCCTCGTCAGATAGCAAATCTGACGCAATTAGGCACCTTAGATGTTTATGGCGATTCGATTTCGGATATTCCCGCCGAATTAATTAATATGAAAAGTTTAAAAGAAATTGTAATTGCGGATACAAAAATGTCCGAGAAACGAATGCAGGAGATTATCAAACTCTTACCAAATGTGAATGTGATAGATGCCGTTTGTTTCCCTGCAGGATCAGTAGTGAATATGGCAGATGGAAGTTCACGGGCTATTGAAACCATCAGACGCGGTGAGAAAATTAAAGGTTATGATTTCAAACTTGCAAAAATCAAGTTGTTCACGGTAGAAACACTTCAAATTCACCATTCTAAACAATATTCTATATATAATGTAAATCTTAAAATAGTTGAAAATACTGCCAGTACAAGTCCCGGTGCATTTACTGAAGTGCATTTCTTCAACGCTACAGGAAATCATCCTGTTTATGTTAAAAATCAAGGTTGGAAAAGAGTAGAAAATTTAATGCCAGGCGACGTGTTGTTATATTCTGATGATAATCAAACATTCTGCAAAGAAGCTTATGTTGATTGTATTTCTCTTTCAACACAAACTGTCCCGAAAGTCTATAATCTAAAATCCAAAAAAGGAAATTACTTTGTAAACGGAGTTTTGGTGAATCAAAAATAATTTCCATTATTATATATAATTAAAAACATGAAAAATAATAAACTCCTCTTCCTCCTTCTCTCTTTCTCTTTCTTTTTCTCTTTCTGCACTCTGGGGCAGGTAAAAACAACAGGACTCACATTAGATCAGGCGATGAAAATTCCTCTCGCGGCAGAAGGAGTCATCATCGACTGTACGAAAGAAAAAATAGAACGTTTGCCGGAGGATTTCAGCAAATTGACTAAGCTGTATAGAGTCGCAATTATGGGTAATGCCACAACCACTTTTGATTTCGCCGATGCGTTTGAAAAAATGAGTAAACTACCACTCCTTACATCAATCTGGATCGACGGTTTTGGACCTAAATTAACGAACATTCCTGAATCGATCGGATTATTAAAACAACTCGAAGAATTAACTCTTTCCAAAATTGATATTGAAAACATTCCTGTCGCAATCTGTCAACTGGAAAAGCTGGTCTATTTGTCCATTGAAGAAACTAAAATCACTTCAGTTCCTGTTGAAATTAAAAAACTGGTTAATTTAGAAACTTTATCTCTTCAAGATAACCAAATTAATTCAGGATTCGAAGCTATATACCCGCTCACAAAGATTACTGATCTGGAGCTGGCTAACAATAAAATTCCGTCAATACCGGAAGGCATCAGTAAACTGAAAAATATGAGTCGATTGAACCTCAGCAAAAACCCACTTACTGACGTCCCCAACGAAATTGATCTGATCGACACCATGGAATATCTTGTGGTTGTTGAAACAAATATACCAGAGGAAAGAATGAAAAGTATGAAGAAGAATTTTCTGATGGAAGTGATCGATGAGTATGGATGCTTTCCTTCAGGATCATTGGTAAGCATGGCGGATGGTAGTTTAAAACCCATCGAAATGATTAGGTCGGGAGAAAAAGTAAAAAGTTATGATGTTGAAAAAAAAATATTCAAAACTTCAAAGATTATTGCTCTTCAAACCCACAATACAACATATTATCATGTATATAAAGTTCAACTGAAAATCCCTAACTCAAGTGTAAATTTATCTTCTCAATTATTTAACACAGAATCTTGTCTTACCGCTACGGGCAATCATCCTGTGTATGTGAAAAATGAAGGCTGGAAAAATGTAGAAAATCTGAAGACTGGGGATGTACTTGTTTACGCGGACGACAATCAAAACTTCTGTAAAGAAGCTTTTGTTGGAAGCATAAATCTGTCTGTTCACACTGTTCCCGCTGTATATAATTTGGATGTTAAAAAAGAAAATTATTTTGTGAATGGAGTCCTTGTAAATTACAAATAAATTGTAGAGACGTTGCATGCAACGTCTTCATGATCAGTTGTCTTAATGATATATATAGTTATGAAAAATATAACCCTCATCGTTCTCTTTCTCTCGCTCTCTGTGTGTATGATTGCTCAGGTTAACCCACCTGTAACCACTCCAAAGGTGCGCACGACCGGATTAACCGTTCAGGAGGCATTGCAAATTCCGGCGACGGTTCTTAGCATCAACCTTGATCTAACAAAAGAAGAGTTAAAAACTCTTCCTGATGAGATTACCAAAATGGAAAAGATGAGAGGTTTTACCATTAATCGTGCACCCAAAGTCACTAGTTTTGATTTTGCAGATGCTTTACAGAAACTATCCAAATTAGCATCTCTCCAAAGATTAGCTATTGAAAGTACGCAGGGGAATTTTATAGAAATTCCATCGAATATAGGTCTTTTCAAACATCTCGACGATCTGACACTATCAAATAACGGGCATAAGGAGATCCCAACTGAAATAGGAAACCTGACCAGTCTTACGGCGGTTGATTTCAGTGATAATTCATTAACAAAACTCCCTGAAAGTTTTGGTAATTTAAAATTGCTCGAAGCACTTTCTCTTGATGGTAATGAATTTACCGAAGACATAATGCCTATCATCGTTAAATTAAAAGAGTTAACTGATCTGGATTTATCCGCAAATAAAATCAGTTCAATTCCGGCAGAAATTGGATCGTTGGATGCGCTGGAAGATCTAGATCTGAGTGAAAATCCGATTACATCTCTTCCACCGGAAATAAAAAATCTCAAAAAGCTGGAAAGCTTGTATTTATATCAAACCAAAATTTCTGATCAGGATATTGAGAAACTAAAAAAACTTCTCCCCGATTGTGATGTTTCAAATCAGGAAGCTACTTGTTTCCCCGCGCAAACATTGATTGAAATGACAGACGGAAGCAGAATTTGTATTGAGAATATATGTATAGGTGATCAGATAAAATCCTTCAATACTGTATCCAAAAAGATGGAATCCTCTGTCGTTCGAATGGTAAAACTTCACCATGCAAAAAAATATTTTATATATAATATAGACTTTCAGATTATCTCTTCAACTGCAAGTATTCTGGAACCCGGTACTCCCAAAAATGCATTATTTTCATTAACCGGAAATCACCCTGTTTATGTTAAAGATTCAGGATGGAAAAAAGCGAGTGAGTTAGTCGACGGTGACATTCTCCTTTATTTAAGTGCTGATAATTCCGGCTTACAGGAAGCTTTTGTGACCGGTGTTCATCAACAAGAGAAAACAGTCCCTGCAGTATATAATCTACGGACAAATAAAGGAAATTATTTTGCGGGAGGAATTCTCGTAAGAAATAAATAATCAGGGGTTAGGGATTAGGGGTTAGGTTATAATTTTTCATGAAGAGATTTATAGTATTATTTTCATTAATAATAATTGTTTTGGAAAGTTATTCCCAAACTCAGAACATGAATTATTTGCAGGGGGAATGGATCACAGAAACTCCTCTGGATATAGTGAAAAGTCAGATATCGGATTTTGATTTGCCTGAGGAAGGAGAACCGATTATTAAAGATCAATGGGTTACCAATGCGCTCATGTGTATGATGATGGATGGTGAAGTTCATAATTATTGCTCGAATTTCGACTTTAAAATTGCAGGAAACGATTCCATTACTTTCAAAATAACATGGTCTGCCGCAGGAATTAAAGTTGGATCTGTATTTAATTTTATATATACTTATAACAAAACAAAAGATCAGATAAGTCTGACTTTTGGCAAGAATACCTCGGTTTTTGATCGCGTGAAACAAAAGAAAGACTGACCACTGACTACTGATTACTGACAACTTTTGTCTACTTTTGCACCTCATTTAAACTTAACAACATGAAAAAACTATTTCTCTTTGCCTGCACTATGTTTGCGGGAATCGCGCTGAACGCTCAATCGATTGAGAACAGCAGTCACTCCACTACCGGTTACATCAAAGACGATGGAACTATTGAAAACTCAAGCCATTCGACCTCAGGATACATCAAATCTGATGGAACCATCGAAAATTCGAGCCACTCGACCATCGGTTATATCAGATCTGACGGAACGATCGAAAATTCAAGTCACTCTACTGTCGGTTATGTGAAATCTGATGGTACCATTGAGAACTCAAGCCACAGCACAATTGGCTATGTAAAATCGGACGGTACTGTTGAAGATTCAAGTCACAGCACAATCGGTCATGCCGGTTCAGTAAAGAAAGAATGGGTTGCGGTAACCTTTTTCTTCTTCAAGTTCTAAAAGGTTCAGACTTGCAATAATTCCTGCATCTTAATTCATTTTTCAGAAGGGAATCACTATCTTTACAGGATATCCGGAGTTGAGTACCATATCCTCCGGATATCTTATAACATGCGTACAATCAAAACTTTACTGATCGTCTCCATTCTCTCTATTTCGGGTTATTTATCAGCCGGAAATGTGCAGGCTTTCTTTAGTATGTGTCAGTTTCAGGCACCGGAGAAAGGACCGTTTATCGAAACGTATCTGTCTGTTTACGGAAAGAGTGTAGAGTATACAAAACTACCAAACGGTAAATTTCAGGGAGCCATTGAAGTTGGTATAAAAATCACAAAAAAAGATCAACAGGCTTATGCAGACAAGTACAATTTACTCAGTCCGGTTGTTGAGGACACCTCCAAATTAAATTTCAACTTTCTTGATCAACAACGTATTCCTCTTCCGAACGGAGAATATGAGCTTACACTCAGCATTTCTGACAGGAATCATAAAGACACGCCATATTCATCCAAACAAAAATTCACTATAAATTTTGTCGATACCGATGTATTGGTTTCTGATATAGAATTATTGGATTCATATAAAAAATCAACCGATTCGAATGCATTGACGAAAAGCGGATTTGATCTCGTGCCGCTCGTAATTAATTATTTTCCTCCAAACGCGAACACCATGCGTTTTTATGCTGAGATATATCACACAAAAAACATTTTGAAGGGAGAGAACTATTTGGTGAGTTATTATATTCAACAAGCAAAAACCAAAAGAATTCTTGGAGAATATTCAAGATTTGTAAAGACCACACCCGAAGAAGTTAATATTGTTCTGGATGAATTTGACATCTCAAAACTGTCGTCCGGGAATTACAGTTTGATTATTGAAGTTCGAACGAAAAAGAATGATCTTATCGCATATAAAGATTTCTTTTTCCAACGTAATAGCGGTGTTGCGGCAAGCCCGGTAAGTCAGGAAGATTTTAATAAAATAGATATCTCGACAGCATTTGTTAAAAATTTTACGGTCAGAGATTCATTGATTGATTATGTACGCTGTTTACGCCCGATTTCGGGACCAAGTGAAGCGGATTTTATCGAACGTGAGTTGAAAGTAGCAGATCAATTAATGTTGCAGCAATATTTATATAATTTTTGGTTGAAACGAAATGCAAATGATCCCGAGAGTTCATGGCTAACATATCGTAAAGCGGTGTGGGTCGTTAACGAGCATTACAGCACAAAAGTCACCAAAGGTTACGACAGTGATCGTGGGAGAGTTTATCTCGCATACGGGCCTCCAAATTCCGAATCGGAAAATCTGACGGAACCTAGTGCATATCCTTATGTGATCTGGCAATATTACACGTTGAAAAACCAATCAAATCGCAAATTTGTTTTCTATAATCCCGATTTGGTTTCGAATGATTTTCTTTTGTTACACTCTGATGCAACCGGAGAAGTCAATAATCCACAATGGGAAGCAATGATCCATAAAAGAGATACACAATCGCGCGATCTTGATTTTGGAACAGCCCCTGAGCACTTTGGCGGAAAGGTTGATGATAATTATAAGGTACCGCATTAACAATTAACAATTAACAATTAACAATTAACAATTACTTTGCGCCTTTGTGCCTTCGTAGCAAAATAAATACAGCCATAAGCCAACACGAAACAACAATATGATTTCTTATTTCTTTTTTCGTGCATTTTCTGCGCTTTTTTCTAT
The DNA here is from genome assembly GCA_023251595.1 of Bacteroidota bacterium. GTDB lineage: Bacteria > Bacteroidota > Bacteroidia > AKYH767-A > JABDAW01 > JAHEYM01. The sequence continues at coordinate 2,013 of JAHEYM010000120.1, read as the reverse complement.
TATTCCCCTGCAAGCTTTATATCCTTTTTCCAATTTTCTGCGGTTTATTTTTCATGATGTTATTGGATATAGGAAAAAAGTAGTTTTGGCGAATCTTCGAAATTCTTTTCCTGAGAAGAGTGAAAAAGAACTTAGAAAAATTGCACGTGACTTTTATCTAAATCTTTGTGATATTGTAATAGAATCGCTCAAACTTCCATCCATCAATAAAAAGGAATTAATGGTTCGGGTGAAGTTTAATAATTTCGAACAGATTGAACGATATAAAAAAGAGAATCGGAATATTATTGCATTGGTAGGACATTGCAACAACTGGGAAATGGGGGCTGTCGGACTTGCCTGTTATCTTGAAGGAAAATATCAATTATACGGAGCTTATACCCCACTCCACAATCAACGTTTCGACCGTTGGTTCCGTAAATCGCGTGAAAGAACCGGAACGAAGATGATACCGAGTAAAGAGACAATGGATTTTATTTTGCAAAATCAATCGCCACCATACGTATTAGGATTAATTGCAGATCAATCACCTAGAAAAGATTCAACCAATAATTTTATTCGGACATTTCTGAATCAGCCTACCCTATTCTACACAGGAGGTGAAAGACTCGCGATGAAAACGGGTGATGCAGTTATTTATTTTGGAGTACATCGTAAAGGAAGAGGAAAATACGCTGTTGATATTATCGAAATTTCTTATCAACCCCTCCAAACAAAAGCCGAAGAAATTACGCTGAAATATATAGAATTACTGGAACAGCAAATCAGGGAAGAGCCATATACCTGGCTCTGGTCTCATCGTCGTTGGAAACATAAAGTCACGCTGAATCCAGTCATTCAGAACGAAGTGAAGAATCCCTAAAGTTAAGTTCATCAAAAGTATATCTTTGCATTTCCTCGGGCAAATTTTGCAACACTATTCATGAAAAAAACAGCAGTTGTCATTCTGAGTTGGAATGGAAGAAAATTCCTCGAACAATTTCTGCCTGATGTGATAAGATTCAGTCAGGATGAGGCGGAAATCATCATTGCAGACAACGCTTCCACAGACGATTCGATTGAATATTTGCAGCTTAATTTTCCCCAAATCCGTGTTATTAAAATTGAAAAGAATGCCGGTTATGCCGGTGGCTATAATATTGCGTTAAAACAGATTGAGGCGGAATATTATGTTCTGCTCAACTCGGACGTTGAAGTCACGGAGGGATGGATAAAACCTGTCATAGAGATGATGAATAAAGATTCATCCCTTGCTGCTTGTCAACCAAAAATAAGATCATTTTACAACAAAGAATATTTCGAATACGCTGGGGCTGCCGGCGGTTACATTGATTCGCTTGGATATCCTTTTTGCAGGGGAAGAATTTTCGATACCTTGGAAAAGGATACCGGACAATACGATGATGCGGTAGAAGTCTTCTGGGCAACAGGTGCGTGTATGTTCGTGCGATCAAAAGTTTTTCATGAATTGGGTGGTTTCGATGAAACCTTTTTTGCCCACATGGAAGAAATTGATTTATGTTGGAGAATGCAATCGCGCGATTATAAATTAATGTATTGTCCGACATCGGTTGTTTACCATGTTGGCGGCGGAACACTTCCCAAAAATAATCCCAGAAAAACATATTTAAATTTCAGGAATAATTTACTGATGATATTTAAGAATGTCCCCGGCTATAAATTATTCTGGATCTTTTTAGCAAGATTTAGTTTAGATGGGATTGCCGCTATTAAATTCTTATTTGCGAATCATATACACGATTTTACGGCTGTAATTAAGGCACATTTTTATTTTTATATGCATTTAAGATATGTTTTCAGAAAACGACGTGAAACCCAACGTGGTGCAACAAATAAAGTGACGAAAAATGTTTTTCGGGGAAGTATTGTTTTGAAGTATTATTTGGGAGGGAAGAGGAAGTTTACGGATTTGCCCCCTATATCCCCAAAGCATCAGGGTCACACCCCTGCCCCTCTCGAGAGGGGAATAGGTCAAAAATGATAAAGTGCAAA
>JAHEYM010000119.1:5906-9861 GCA_023251595.1 Bacteroidota bacterium | reverse complement strand
AACTCATGCCTGTATACGACAAACCCATGATTTATTATCCTCTATCAATTTTGATGATGTCAGGGATTCGTGAAATTCTCATTATTAGTACACCATCTGATCTTCCGTTATTCCAACGATTATTGGGAGATGGTTCAGTGCTTGGCTGTGAATTTAATTATCTTCAACAGGAAAAACCCAACGGACTTGCACAGGCATTTGTTATCGGTGAAAAATTTATCGGTAACGAAAAAGTCGCACTTATTTTGGGCGATAATATTTTTTATGGTGCAGGACTCGTGCGGATTCTTTCAGAAAATAATAATCCCGATGGTGGAATGATTTTCGCTTATCATGTTTCTGATCCCGAAAGATATGGTGTAGTTGAATTTGATGAAAAAAGAAATGCCGTTTCTATTGAAGAAAAACCGCAATTTCCAAAATCGAATTACGCAGTACCCGGATTATATTTTTACGATAATCAGGTAATTCAAATCTCAAAAGATTTGAAACCGAGTAAACGTGGAGAATTTGAAATCACCGATGTAAATAAAGTTTATCTCTCGATGCAAAAACTTAAAGTTGCAATTCTGGAGAGAGGTACTGCATGGCTCGACACCGGTACATTTTCTTCGTTAATGCAGGCAAGTCAATTTGTACAGGTGATCGAGGAAAGACAAGGATTAAAAATCGGGTGCATCGAGGAGACGGCTTTCAGAATGGGTTATATTACAAGAGAACAATTACAGAAATTAGCGACACCGCTTATTGCAAGCGGTTATGGAAAATATCTTTTAAGTCTGATCGAACAACCATTTTAATATATGGCTAAAATTCTCATCACCGGGGCAGCAGGATTTATCGGAAGTGCTTTGACGGAAGCGCTCATGAAGAACCCGGAAAATCAAGTCGTCGCCGTCGATAATTTAGTGACAGGCAGTATGTCGAAATTACCTGTTTCAACGAATGGAAATCTGAGATTTATTAAAGCAGATGTTAATTCATTCAGAAATATGGAAGGGATATTTTATTCCACACCTTTTGATTATGTATTCCATTATGCTGCACTTGTGGGGGTACGTCGCACTTTGAGTAACCCGGTAAGTGTATTACATGATATTGAAGGTATTCGGCATATTCTTGATCTTGCAAAAAATACCGGCGTAAAACGTGTTTATTATTCTTCTTCTTCGGAGGTTTATGGTGAACCGGTTGAATTTCCTCAGAATGAACAGACAACTCCGCTAAATTCGAGACTACCCTATGCAATTGTAAAAAATGTCGGTGAAGCATATCTCCGATCATATCATAAAGAATTCGGTTTGGAATTTACTATATTCAGATTTTTTAATACCTATGGTCCGAAACAGAGCATCGATTTTGTGATGTCTAAATTTATTGGAGCAGCACTGAAAAATAAAGATATAACTATATACGGTGATGGAGCACAAACAAGAACTTTCTGTTATATAAATGATAATATCGAAGCAACATTGGCCGCATTTCACCAGAATAAAATCGTGAATGATGTAGCAAATATTGGTAGTGATACTGAATTTTCAATTATGGAATTAGCAAATATGGTAATTGAAATAACAAAATCCAAATCCAAAATTGTCCATCTTCCTGCTTTGAAGGAGGGTGATATGACACGCAGAAAACCGGATATCACCAAAATGAAATCTTTATTGGGACGAGAAACTACCCCGCTCAAAACAGGTATCGTAGAACTTCTTAAACAGACACATTTTCTCGATTAATGAAATGAATACGCCTGAATTTTTGTTGAGTCAGATTCACAGAGAAATGCAAAATATTTCTTTGGGAAATAATCCGGCAGAATTATATGAACCTATTTCATATACATTGGGGATGGGTGGGAAAAGAATCAGACCATTGCTGTGTTTAATGAGCTGCGAATTATTTGACGGTGATTTCAAAGATGCGCTTTATCCGGCTATCGGAATCGAGATCTTTCACAATTTTACGCTTCTCCACGACGATATAATGGATAATGCACCGTTGCGGAGATCAATGCCCACCGTGCATCAGAAATGGAATAGTAACGTCGCGATCCTTTCAGGTGATGCGATGTTGGTGAAGGCCTATCAAATGATGATGAAAGTCAGGGAACCGATTCTGCTAAAAGTGCTTGAAACTTTTTCTGAATGTGCACTTCGTGTTTGTGAAGGACAACAGTTGGATATGAATTACGAAAGAAATGATGGTATTTCAATTGAACAATATATTGAAATGATCGGAATGAAGACTGCGGCTTTACTAGGCGCAAGTCTTTCAATTGGGGCTATTATTGCAAAAGCATCATCCGTACAGGTTTCACAAATTGAATTGTTTGGTCGAAACCTCGGGATAGCATTTCAGCTTTATGATGATATTCTTGATGTATACGGGGAATCGGATAAATTCGGAAAACAGCCCGGAGGTGATATTTTGGCTGATAAAAAAACTTTTCTTTTGTTGAAAGCAATAGAACTTTCTGAAAAAAGAAATACAAAAGAAATTCGTGCATGGATCGGCAAACAGAATGTTGATCCAAAAGAGAAAATTGCGGCAGTAACAGAAATATATAATGATCTTGGAATAAAAGAACTTGCAACACACACTGCCTCAGGTTATCTTGAAAAAGCATTTTCCAGCTTAAGGAATTTACCTGTTTCTTCAGATTCGAAAGAACCTCTTTTGAAATTGACAGCTAGTCTTTTGGGTAGAGAAAATTGATTTCCTCAGATGAGTATTTTCACTCTTCCTGTACACAAAAGTTTTTTATCTTCACCTTCAACCCTGATTTCATAAAGACCCGCTTTGTCAATATTGAGATCATGCATGATATAAGTCCATGTGCCGGAAATATTCTGATGAATCGTGAATTGATAAACAGGAATATTATCTGTGCCTATTTTATATATTGAATAATGAAGTTTGTTGGTATTGAAGGTGATTTTGCCGTCTGCGCAGACTAAAAAAGAAAAAGTATTAGAACTATCATTCAAAAACACAACCGTATTTTCATAAATACATACGCCATCAGGTGTAACCTCTTCGCAGAATTTAATCGACCATTGGGCATGACATAGTGAAGAGAATGCGAGAAAAAGAAAGAGAAAGAAAAATTTCATTTTACAAAAATCCAGGCATCGGCATTTTGTTTGCGAATTTCATTGACTGCCTGATTCGCGGAAGATTCATCCGCGTACACCCCGTAACTCACCATCGTTAAGCCGGCTGCATTTTGTCCGGCAATTATGGCAGGATACCCTTTCGATTTAAGATCATTCAAAAACCGGGTGGCATTATCGTTTATTTTAAAACAACCTGCGATTATATATATATTTCCGGTTTGGATAACAGGCACAGGAGTTGGCTCAACGACAGTTAATGGTTTTTCAACTTCAGGATCAATTTTAGGTTTTGCGATTTCCTTTTCTGTAGGAATTATTGTGATATTTTTTGTTAAAGTTTCCGGCTCAGAACTCGGTTGTGTTTTATTTTCTTCCGAAACCTTCGAGAACGGATTCAAACTACTCCAATTTACATGAACATTATTCCATACTGAAAACTGTATGCTCATCCATATTCCACCCGCCAAAACAGGAATTGCAATTATCGCGGCAATTTTGCGAAATGAAATCGTTTTTACGGGTTTGGATAATGTTATTTCGGGATCCGATTTTCGGGACAGTACAGATGATGTTCCTGTACGTTTAATTGGTGCGGAACGAAAATCGGAAAATCCGAATGAATCGGTAGAATAATTAGTGGAACGATCCGCTTCAAATTGCAGATTTTTTTCAACATCAAGATAAAATGTGCCAACTTTATCGAGGGTGACTTTTTTCTTTTCCTCCAATAATTTTTGCGATTCCGTTACGAACGCATTTATCCTGAGCATAGCTTCAGTAAAACCCACAAGGTCAACTTCACAAATTCTTTGTGCAAGCAAGCCGTCGTTTTTTGA
>JAHEYM010000119.1:0-5896 GCA_023251595.1 Bacteroidota bacterium | reverse complement strand
CGTGCTGAACCGGATGAATCGTTGCAGGGTGATAATTTCCAACAAACCCGCCGAAACCGGGAACGATCACACAATTGTGCTCGAAAAGTAAATCGGATATGTGTTTGCTGAGGTTCATTTTCTTCATTGTAGAGACGTTGCGTGCAACGTCTCCGTGGTGTAAAAGTACGAAAAATTCAGCGTAGGTATCTCAGACGTTTGTCTTTATTTTCAGGAGATCGTCGGGGGTATCTATTGAAAAGCTCTCAAGTTCGGTAACAATCGCTTTGATTCGGTATCCATTTTCGAGCCAACGTAACTGTTCCAATGCTTCTGCTTTCTCGAGCGAGGATTGTTTAAGCGCTGAAATCTCTTTCAAGATCTCTGTCCGATAGGCGTAGGTGCCGATATGTTTATAAAAGGTGTGATAATTCAGCCAGTTTTTCTCATCAAAATTCCGTAGGATTGGGATTGCCGCCCTGCTGAAGAAAAGGACCTCACCTGAGTGAGCGATGACAACTTTCACCACATTCCTGTTGAAGAGATCGTTCGGATTGGTGATTTTCTTAATAAGGGTTCCGATCTTAATGTCGTCTCCGGTAAAACATCCTGCCAGCAGGTCAATTTGACTGGCTGCGATAAAGGGTTCATCGCCCTGAATGTTGATAATGATTTCGTATCCATCACCTATTTTCTCAGCAACTTCACGACACCGATCTGTTCCACTCTGATGGCTCGGAGATGTCATCATCACTTCACCTCCAAACAGTTTGACGGCATTGAATATACGTTCATCGTCGGTTGCTACGATAACCTGAGAGATTGTTTTTGCCTGACACGCCTGCTCATAAACCCGCTGTATCATTGACTTTCCTTCAATGTCAATCAACGGTTTGCCGGGAAATCGGGTGGAAGCGTAACGTGCTGGTATGATTCCTAAAATTGGCATTTGAGAATATATTGTGAAGCTCAGATCCTCCTCCCCATTTGGGGAGGTCGGGAGGGGCGGCAGAGGCGCAAAATTATCCATAGATTAAACGATTCGAAAAGATAATAAGGTATTGAATTGGAAATGTATTCACATGATTTCAACAATGCGGTTGCGAAAAATCGTTTACCTTTGCGAAAAACAATGAGATTATGCGTCCGGTTCAATCCTTAATAGATGAATATGCGGAAAGCCATCAAAACCCCGTCAATATTGCAATTCACTGGGTCTGTGTACCACTGATAATTTTCAGTTTGGTTGGTCTTTTGTGGTCAATTCCGACGCCGGACTCCTTTCACATCGGCTATCCAATCAATTGGGGCACGATTTTTATCACTCTCACTTTCATTTATTACACACTATTAAGCAGGGTGCTTGCCTGGGGGATGGTAATCATTTCTTCAGCTTTAATTTCGGGTATTTATGTTTTGGATAAACAGTTTGCTGAAAATCAGACTTTGCATCTCTGGACTGTTTCGCTCATTGTATTTATTATAGCATGGATTGGGCAATTTGTCGGACATAAAATCGAGGGTAAAAAGCCTGCATTTATTAAAGATCTTCAATTTTTGTTAATTGGTCCGATTTGGCTTTTGAGCAAAATATATCGTAAACTTCGTATCCCTATCGTGAATTGATTTTCGGAATCCGTCAAAAATTGAAAAAAACTTCTGACTTCATCGCTATACTTAAAGAACAACGTGAATATTTTTATTCAGGTGAAACTAAAAGTATTGATTTCCGGATAGCAGCATTAAAAAAATTAGCTACCATCATAAGTGAAAACGAGAAATTGCTTCTTGATTCACTTTATGCAGATTTAAAAAGGTCGGAATTTGAAGGGTATGCACTGGATATTGGTCCTGTCCTGACTGAATTAAAAAGCAATATCAAAGCTCTTCGCCGTTGGGCAAAACCTAAACGCGTCGGGACACCATTTTTTCTTTATTTCGGGCATAGCAAAATACAATATGAACCCCTGGGAGTGACATTAATTATTGCTCCGTGGAATTATCCGATTCTTTTGGCATTGGCACCATTAATCTCTGCTGTGGCCGCAGGCAATTGTGTAATTGTCAAACCCTCTGAATTGTCACCAAACTGCTCGAGTGCGATTGCTGAGATCATAGGAAAAACATTTAGCCAAAAACATGTTGCCGTAGTGGAAGGGGGACCGGAAATTTCCGAGTCGTTACTGGAAAATCAATTCGATTATGTTTTTTATACAGGAAGTACAGAAACAGGGAAAAAGGTATATGTTGCTGCAGCAAAGCATCTCACCCCTGTCACGTTGGAACTGGGGGGCAAAAGTCCATGCATCATTGACAAGGAAACTGATTTGGAGACTTCTGCACGTCGTATCGTTTGGGGAAAGTTTATTAATGCGGGACAAACGTGTATAGCTCCCGATTATTTACTGGTTGATAAAAGTATCAGGAACATATTGTTGGATAAAATAATGGATCAAATTAAAATATTTTATGGTGATGATCCTGTTAAGAGTCCCGATTATGGTCGTATTATTAATCGTAGACATTTCGAAAGATTAAGTAGTTTGTTTAATCAGGGTGAAATTGTTTTGGGTGGGAAAACGGATGCCAATCAATTATATATTTCACCTTCAATCATCGACAAAGTTGAAGAACATTTCACCATTATGAAAGATGAAATATTTGGGCCGATCTTACCGGTTCTTGAATATGAAAACATCCGGGAGGCAATTCGTATAATCAATTCCAAACCTAAACCACTTGCACTATATATATTCAGTAAAAATAAAAATCTTGTAGAAAAAGTTTTGGCTGAAACATCCTCAGGAGGAGCTTGTGTAAATGAAACTATTATGCATATCGCAAACCCAAATCTCCCTTTCGGAGGAGTGGGTGCGAGCGGTATTGGAAATTATCATGGTGAATTCGGATTTAAAACATTTTCACATCAGAGAAGTGTTTTATATAAATCCTTCTTCGCCGATATAAAAATAAGATATGCTCCATACTCAGAAAAATCATTAAATTGGATTAAGCGTTTAATTGGTTAAAAAAATACAGAGACGTTTCATGAAACGGCTCTGACAAAATATAAAAATAAAATAAAGTGCTCGAAAACAAAAGTAATCGCACCGAACTCAGTGAGCTCGGAGAATTTGGGTTAATCCGTCATCTGTCGGAACAAATTACCCTTAAAAATAAAAGCAGTCTGAAAGGAATCGGTGATGATGCTGCCGTAATTAAATACGACAATAAATTCGCAACAGTTGTTACAACGGACCTGTTGATAGAAGGAATTCATTTTGATTTAATATACGTCCCGTTAAAACATCTGGGTTATAAAGCTGTAATGGTGAACCTCTCAGATATCTATGCAATGAATGCAAAACCGCAGCAAATATTGGTAAGCATTGGGATCTCAAATCGTTTTTCGCTTGAAGCAGTGGAGGAAATTTATGATGGGATGAGAATGGCCTGTGAGCGGCACGGTGTTGATATAGTCGGAGGAGATACAAGCACGTCCAAAATGGGATTAATCCTGAGCATTACAGCATTAGGTTGCGTGGATCCGACGGAAATCGTGGGGAGGGATGGAGCCGGAGTCCATGATCTGATATGCGTCTCCGGAGATCTTGGCTCTGCATACGCGGGATTGCAAATTCTGGAACGTGAACGGAAAATATTTTTGGAAAATCCTTCCGTTCAACCCGATGTGAGTGGAAAGGACTACTTGTTGGAACGTCAATTAAAACCGGAAGCAAGAAAAGATATCATCGAATTATTTAAAACGTTGGGCATAAAACCAACTTCGATGATCGATGTTAGTGATGGACTCTCGTCTGAACTTCTGCATATCTGTACCCAATCGAATGTAGGGTGTCGCATTTACGAAGAAAAAATTCCACTTGATATGATGACAGAAGCCGTTGCTCAGGAATTTGGAATGAATCCTCTGATTTATGCTCTAAATGGTGGTGAGGATTATGAATTACTATTCACGCTAAAAATAGAAGAATACCCAAAAGTGAAAGATAATGCGGATATTATTATTATCGGTCATATCACTGATAAAAAAGATGGATGTAAGCTCGAACTAAACGGAGGACAGCTGAGTGATATATCCGCACAAGGATGGGATTCGTTTAAAAATAGTTGATAAGTTGATAAGTTGAAGGGTTGAAAAATGTTGCTGCAATTTAAAAATTTTATTTCTGAAAATAAACTATTGAATGAAGGAGAAAAAATACTCCTCGCTGTGAGTGGGGGAGTAGATTCTGTTGTGATGGCTTATTTATTTCATCAATCAGAAATAGAATTTGGGATTGCGCATTGCAATTTTGCATTACGTGAAAAAGATTCTGATGAAGATGAAATGTTTGTAAAAAATCTGGCATTGAACCTAAGGGTTCCATTTTATTCTATAGGTTTTCAAACCAAAGAAGAATCGACGAAAAGGAAAATATCGATCCAGATGGTTGCCCGTGATTTAAGATACGAGTGGTTCGAAAAAATAAGATCTGAAAACGGATTTTCATTTATTGCGACTGCACATCATCGGGGTGATGTGTTGGAAACCATGCTCTTGAATTTTGTTCGCGGAACCGGAATTGCCGGACTTCACGGCATTCCATCGAAGACGGGGCATCTCATTCGTCCGCTGCTTTTTGCGGATAAATATCAAATTCTGAATTATGTAAAAGCGCATCAGATTGAATTCAGGCAGGATGCTTCGAATGATGGGATAGAATATCGAAGAAATCTCATACGGCACCAGGTAGTACCTATACTCCGGCAAATTAATCCATCATTGGAAAAAACAGCTATTGATAATGCAAATCGATTTAAGGATGTTGAAAAAACATATAATAAATTTATAGATACTGTTCGGGAACAAATAACTTTCACCCGCAATAAAAAACTATATATCGATATTTTGAAGTTGCAGAAAACGGGTATTGCAAAATCTGTCTTGTTTGAGATTCTTCATCCTTATTCATTTCATCCTGATGTAATAGCTGATATCGTTGAGTCGATCCAAGGTACTCCCGGTGCTGAATATTATTCGCATTCTCACCTACTGACAAGGGACCGTGAATTTCTGATTGTTGAGGACATCGGAAAGAATATATATCCGGGAAAATATATCATCACACATACCATGGAATTTATGGAAGCTGAAAATCATAAATTCGTTTTTGAATACAGACACCGGTTGGGGATTTCAGAATTTCCGGAACCATTAAACTTTGGAATCACCCCTTCCAACTCAATTCAATGTCTCGATGTTTCAGCGCTGGAATTTCCACTTACGCTCCGTCCCTGGATGCCGGGAGATTATTTTTATCCACTCGGACTTCATGGAAGGAAAAAGATTTCCGATTTACTTATTGATCGGAAGATTGCTAAAAATGAAAAAGCAAATATTTTTGTGTTGATTTCGAATGACGAAATTGCCTGTGTTTCGGGACTTGCCGTTGATGAAAGATTCGCATTAACACGGCATTCAACCAGGGCTTGGGTCATGAGGAAAGGGTAGGAGTGGAATAATTTTTAAACCTGCGATTGTTTTGTATTTGAGAAAATAGCTACCTTTGCTGAAGTTTAAGCAATTAAGATACATTTTTCAGTTCATTTCTCTTTTTCAATTGCACTTTTTAAAAAGCATTCTCATGCAATTACAAACTATTCAAAAAAAAATTCATGAATTAAGAGGTCAAAAAGTTATGCTTGACTTTGAACTTTCAATTCTTTATGAAACCGAAACAAGGATTCTGAAACGGGCAGTCCGTAGGAACTTAGAAAGATTCCCAAAAGAATTCATGTTTCAACTTACAAAGCTTGAGTGGAAGGAGCTTATCCCAAATTGGGATAACCTACCCGAAACCATTAAGTTCAGTCCCTCAACACCTTTCGCATTTACAGAACAAGGTGTTGCTAT
>JAHEYM010000490.1 GCA_023251595.1 Bacteroidota bacterium | reverse complement strand
CAAAACTTTCCACGCTATCAAATACCCCCGTGCAATAGATCAAGTTTTGATACAAGCAAAAATTTCCTAAGATTCCATTATGAACTGCAATATTCAAAGAGTCAAAGTTCGTCCCATTCCAACGTGTAAATCCGTTCACTCTTACTGACCATGGATTTCCATGCAAAAATTGAAACATCCCCCCAACATACAAATCATTTTGATAACGACTAATTGTAAGTACCGGACCTGCCCCGGCATTTGGGGAACTGAAGCAACAACCAAGTCCCCCGTTTAATGTATCCCACGAACTTCCATCCCATGATGCAATTCCATAAGTAAAATGGCTATCAACCCTCGAAAATCCGCCACCAGCAAATAATTTTCCGGTGATGCTGTCCGGGTATAGAACACGACCATCTTGGAAAGAGCCACTTAACCCCGTTCCCATCGGTACCCATCCCTGGGAATAAACTGAACCCATCACAATCGAGAGATTCAGAAGAATAATAGCTCTTTTCATTAGTTTTTAATGAATCTTTGATTATATATTTTTTCTTCGGATATCAATTCAATAATATATGAACCTGGGGGTATTTTGCTTATATCTATTCGTGTTTGTATATTATTATAGGTAGAAAGATTATAGACATATTGTTCCCTCCCAAGAACATCAAACACCTTTATACACACGTGATCATCTTGATTTGGAGGATTCAACTCCAACCAAATGTTTAGTACAGTTCCCGCGGGATTTGGATATATTAACAATCGCTCTTTCATTTTGTTATCGGGCTTTGTGACAGATGTGACGGTGTTAGTAATATCAAATCGACCAATCGATGCATCGTTAGTTCCCAATGGAGATGGGCTATTCGAAGATCCAAAATAGGTCCATTGCCAATAAAAGTTTGAGTATTGCAGTTGGGGAAAATAATTTTGAGCTGTACTTAAGTGAGGTGAGCCTGCGAAATAAAGATAATTATTTACAGGGTCAGTTGCAAGACCGCTGATTTCACTATTACTCGCGCCGATGTATGTGGACCAGAATAGTTGATTGTTATCATCGAAGCCTGCTATGAAGCCATCACTCAAATCTAAGATCGCGTCCCCTCCGAATGATTGGGAATAATAATTAGAAAATGAATTGCATTCCGGGAATGCCCCGATATTTGGTGAGACCGAGGAAGAACATGTACTAAAAGAAGTTGCATTTGTTGTATGCCCTGCTATATAAACATTACCATTATTATCGGTTGCAATCCCCCCATCCACTATTCCGTTATAAAGGGTGGAATTATCATCTCCTCCAAAGTATGTAATCCACTTACTTTCAAAATCATAGTGGAACCGAGCCAAGGCGTAACAATGATTACCATTCCCTAAATTACCCTGAAGATAATCAGATAAACTTCCAATAACCGGAAAATCTGTAGACCAGGTCATCCCAAGAACATAAAAATCGCCGCTTATTCCGCCTGAAGGGACGATTGAATTCATCGAACACCAGTCATCAGATGTTCCTCCTAGATACGTTCCCCAAATTAGTTCGTCGTTTTGATCGAAAGCAATCAGGAGAATATCCTTTGCTCCATTATTCACACCAAGATTCAGCGAAGTATTGTGATATGCTGTCCCCCCTGGTGTTGGCAGAGGTAATTGATTATTGGATTGGGCTGCCTGAATTCCAGTATACGAATAGGGATTGGCACTAGAGGTAATACCTTCAATGACGACCGTGCCATCAGGTAGTATATTGACTCCATAGAGTCCATCGGTACTTTGTCCCCCAAACCAAGTACTCCATTTTAAATTATCACCGGCATCAAATCTCATTATATACCCATCATGACCGCCTCTCATAGTACTCTGATTGTAAGGGGTTCCAGTTGAATTTGAGTTTACTGTTGTAAAACCACAAGATGCGTCTGAATCGCCCATTCCGACTACATAGACCATCTGAGTCGTTTGATTAATTGCTACACCAATTGCCCAAGTGTTCGGTGTGGGTGTGCAATTACCTTCACCAATATAAGTACACCACCTCTGAGATCCATTTTGATCTAACTTTATGATAAATCCATTTCTGAAACCAAAAGGGGTGTAGCCCCACAAGTTATTAAAATTACCCCCACTTGCACTCGTAATCGTAGGGAAATTCGCGTTGTCTGTCATGCCAACAACATATACATCGTGCGTCGTATTATTTATAGCAATCGAAAATGGCCACTCTGGGTAAGGACTTCCTCCATAATATGTTGACCAATCGATATTTCCAAAAGGTGTGACACTCCCCGTATTATTAAATTTGACAATGAACGCATCCTGTGCGACATTAACTTGGAATGGTGCTAAGCTAGTGATCGGAAAGTTGGCGGAAAGTGTATGTCCAGTTAAATAGGAATTATGCAAATTGTCTGTAGTGATCGCTGTTGACTGGTCTGTATCAATCCCGCCGATATAAGTTAACCATTGCAAATTACCCGGGTTGGCTAATGGGTTCGGTGTGTAGTGATGTCTCTGCATTTGCACCACCAGCGGCTTACTCGTGTCATAACTTCCTAAATGAAATTTTATATTATTGGTTCCGGAAGAATAATAGGTGGGTGTGAAACCAACCGCTACGCGATTTCCGTAATTATCAATCTGATATGCCGATGGTACTGCATGACGAAATG
>JAHEYM010000489.1 GCA_023251595.1 Bacteroidota bacterium | reverse complement strand
AGTTTTACCTCTGCCTGCGTAGCCACTCGTATCACTTCCTCATGTGTTACCTGCGAAAGTGTTTCAGGAAAACCCAGATCGGTAATAATCGAAATTGCAAAACATGCAAGATTTCCATGACGAGCAACAATTACTTCCGGAACGGTTGACATACCAACAGCGTCGGCACCAATTGTACGTAAGTATCTATATTCAGCTCTCGTTTCGAAGGTCGGACCAGACACACCTGCATATACTCCAGAGTGTACACGATAACCATGCTTGCTTCCGATTTCTTTAGCGAGACGGATTAATTCGTGATCATAAGGCGCACCCATATCCGGAAATCTTGGTCCGAGTTTGCTTTCATTTTTTCCGCGAAGTGGATTATCCGGCATTAAATTAATATGGTCTTCCAAAATCATTAGATCACCTATTTGAAAAGATGGATTTACGCCACCACTTGCATTCGATAAAAGAAGTTTTGTAATTCCGAGACATTGCATAACCCTTACCGGAAACGTCACTTCCTGCATAGAATATCCTTCATAATAATGAAAACGTCCCTGCATTGCAATAATTTGTTTTCCTGCCAATTCACCGAAAATTAACCGACCTTCATGCCCTTCTACTGTCGATACGGGAAAATGTGGAATTTCAGAATATTTAAATGAATGTTGAATTTTCATCTCTTTTACCAATCCACCTAAACCGGAACCTAAAATAATTCCAATTGCCGGAGATGAATTAACATGATGCTGAATAAAATCAGTTGTTTCCTGTATGTGTTTTAACATAAATAATTTTTCTCTATTATTTTAATTCGTGTAAATTAGTGTAATTCGTGTCTCTTAACATAATTTAAAATTAGTTGATCGAATGAAGTTTCTTCACCCTTATAAAATTCAATTTCAACCGGGAGATAATAGAGCGTTTTCGCATCGAGGATTTTACTCCATTCGAGTCCTTCGATTCGCATCCAATCTTTCTGTGTAGTAATGATGATTTTCTTCGGGTTCGCAATATTATCAAATTTTTCCCGAATGGAGCGCAAATCTTTTGAAGAATATGGATAATGATCGGAGTATTGAAGCATTGTAATTCCACTAAAAACATTTTGACCGCGCAAATAATCGTGTAAGGGAGCGGGATTCGCAATTCCACTCACCACCATGATCTCAAATTCAGAGAGTTGTGAAAACTTCACATTTCTTTCACCAGACTTTGTGGGAATCAGATCAGCATACTTGAGCGAAGAACAAAAAACACTTTGATCATTCCGAACTGATAACGCAGAAAAAATCCGGTGTTGTTCTTCAATTGAGAGACCGGAGGGCGATTTAGAACAGATGATTACATCAGCTCTTTTTCGACCTGAAAATGGTTCACGTAGATCGCCCGCGGGTAAAAGAAATTGCCGACGATTTAATTGAAAAAATTCAACCAACAAAATATTTAACCCGGGTAAAACACTTCGATGTTGAAATGCATCATCCAATAAAATTACTTCCGGTTTGTGTTCTGCTATTATTTTTTCAATCCCTTGTACTCTACTCTCACAAACTGCAACAATGATATCCGGAAATACAGATTTATATTGTTTTGGTTCATCTCCGCAGTGAGCTGAAAGCGAATCAGAATTCACATAAAGAAATCCTTTCGTGTTTCTTCCATACCCCCGACTAAGAACTGCGACCTTATATTTATTTCTAAGAAGTCGAATTAAATATTCTGTATGCGGGGTCTTTCCCGTTCCACCAACTTTAATATTTCCAACCGAAATAACCGGTGTTGAAAATTTATGTTGTTTATATATACCTATATCATAAAACCAATTTCTCAGTCTTATTATGAGACCGTAGATCAATGAAAAGGGAAGAAGAAGAATTCTCATTTTTAGGGGCTCAGGATTTATCTAAACATAAAATATCACTAACATAGACAGCATGTCTATGTTCATGTCTATGTTCCTTTGCATGGACACTATATCCAGGTCAATCATTTTTCTTTGGTCAATTCCAACATAGACAGTCTGTCTATGTTGCTGTCTATGTTGCATTGTATTTCAGCTTTGGAGACTTAGTATTCTCCTTATTCGTTTTTACAAGTTTTAGTTTAAGCATCTTGCTTAAATGTCTGCTCGTTGTTCTTGCTGAAATATCAAAATGCAGAGAATAATCTTTTGCTGAAATTTCCTCTTTACTTTTTATCCATTCATAACCTTCGAGTTCATCGTCAGTCAAATTACCAATTGCTGCATTACCTACTCCTTTAATGACTTTTAATGTTCTTGCAAAAGTTACCACCACATATAATCCGTCATAATCAATTATAGGCAAAGGAAGTTTGTAATCTTTTCTCATTGCTTTAAAAGTATCCATTCCTAATGCAGTTTCTTCCAAGTAATCCATCTCATTAAATATGAAAGTGAGCTTCTTATTCCTACTATATGAGGTGGCAGTAAAATTCCGCATTGCTTCAATGGTAATGGGAGCGGGTGGTTTGCCCGGACTTTTAACTACTATGCGGTCAGGAAAAATTTCTAATTGAACCTTCGCACCATCTTTATCATAATCACGATGAGCAATGGCGTTGATAACTGCTTCGCGAATAACTTCAATAGGAAAAGAAGGAACTTGCTGTGCTTTAAATTTTGTGCGGTCAATACTTGCAGGTAAAAC
>JAHEYM010000488.1 GCA_023251595.1 Bacteroidota bacterium | reverse complement strand
TGATAAATGCTGCGTCGTTTGATGCATTCACTGTTTGTATATAATTATTCAATCCTATATATCCATCGGGATCAGGCGGCCAAATACCCGAATAATCAAAACCGGGCGTTGTTAATATGGTGTCAATATTCAAAACCGACTGCGGATTCAGAACCGGTCCCTGACGTAAAGCATCGCCATGTTTTGGGAGTGCATCTTTATAAACGGACAGATTTCGGCGTGGCTGATCTTCATCCATATCTCTACATTCCTTCTCACCGTCTTTCGCTTTGTTTGAATAAAGAGGTGCGGTATTGCGAAGCTGTTTGGTCAGACCCAGGAAATGCAGTTGCCCGACAGTAGGTTTATAGACATGCAACTCGTCTGACTTAGGATCGTAAGATTGAGCATTTACAAGGGTTGTGATGAATGAAATCAAACATAGAATTAGCAGGAATTTTTTCATGCAGGGAAGCATTGATGCCGGGTTTTCAGAGCGGCCGTAATATTTGTCATTGAGATGTAATGATACGAAATATTTTTTAGATTAACCAAGTCACTTTCAAAGGACAAAAAAGAGACACTAATTGCACGAATTTGGTTTGGATTACAGTATTCCCGATGCTCACCTAAACGAAACAATGTTGAATGAACCAAAAGTTACAACTTATTCATAAAATAATGTAATACATTTCTTCTAAAAATTGGCAAACTTTACCAAATCAATTTTAAATTAAAGAGAAAGAAGAAAAAACATATCACGGACACTACCGGAGAATATAATTAAAATCCTACAACCAAAATATTATGGCAAAATATTCAAAAAAAGCGCTGACTAAAATTGAAAAAGTCATGCACGAATTTAAAGAAGGTGAATTAAAATCGGGTAAAGATGGCAAGGGCGGAAAAGTAATAAGTCGTTCACAGGCAATTGCCATTGGATTGAGTGAAGCGAGACATTCGGGCGCAAAAGTGCCGAAGAATAAAAAGTCCAATATTTGAGTTCACGAGTCGAACATACTCTTTCAAGAAATTTGAATATTTGTTCGGTACATTTAACAAATTCATCAGAGTCAGCCGTCCGGAAAACGCTACAGATCCCCTCAAACGCATTCTCATTTACCTTACTCAAGATATTATGCACCGCGTTTGATGGGATGACAACGCCACATTCATTAGGTTTGGGGGTGGTATGGAGGGGGACGCGCGCTTGACATTTTCCATGAACACAAAATACTTTCATGTGCGCGCGTCCCCCTCCATACCCTTGATGTGAGGACCTTGTCATCCCGACGTTCGCGTTGTATGAATTTAATAATTTCTCAACTTTAAATGCGAAACGGAGGGATCCCTTCTGATTTCCGGACGGCATAAACTATCGAAGATGAGACATTATTCGAAAAACGATTATTCAATAAAAAAATATTACTCCGCAACTTTTAATATGGTAAAGCCGAACCCAATTTCTCCATCTCATTGAACAATTCACGATAAAGAGAATATAACACTGACTCATCAATACACCTTAAAATGTTTTTGCCTCAGCAAATCTGCAACTGGATCTTTGAAAGAGACATTAATTATATTTATATATTCACCGGGTATAAGATGTGGCCGGAGAGACGCTCCGATTTCACCATAAATATCTTCTATTTCTTCTGCAACATCCACACCGATAACAAAAGTAACCTCTTCTTCACCATCGGGGTCGATAACCTGCATTAAACCAAAATAGGTTTCGGTAATTTCCATCCTGGTTTCACAATATTTTACAAGCGCTTCGACCAACTCAGTCGGATAATCTTCGGGAATACCAATCGTAACCTGAGAACCTGATTTAAAACTCTTAGGCTTCGCTGTTTTAAAAATTTCACCTGTCATTAGCTTTAGCTGATCGGCACGTGAAAACTCATGAGAGATATTTGAATTGGGATTAATCACCAAAGTCTTCTCGCCATTGAACATCTCAAGGAGCTGACCTCCCGGAAGAGCAATATATTTAACGGGTCCCGTGATAGCCCCGTTGTCATAAATTCTTTCAGGTTTTGTAAATACCGGAACGGAACCATCCGACATGAACAATGGTGAAAGTTCAATATCCATCTTCAGATCAGGAAGGAATGTGCCGGTCGGGATTTCACTCCCGTCCGCTACTAATAAATAAACTCTTGCTTCCGGAAAGGTGCGATAAAACAGTGGTCTGTATTCCGCATTTTTTGCAGCGAGTTCAAAGATTTCATCCAATGTTCCCGGCTGGGACGATTGGATATTGCTGGATTTTAGAAAGTCGAGTGGTTCCATCATATTAGTTAGATGCTAAAGTATGCTAAATGTTTAAAGCTCGTAGAAATAATTTTCTGATTGAAACGCATTTCTTCTCAGATTAGTCTTAACGGAAATATTTTCTTTGCAATAAAAAGGGCGTCCCAACCGGAACGCCCTCATTCATTGTTAATTGTTAATTGTTAATTGTTAATTACTCTTCACAACACGAATAGTCTTTTTGTTCGTTCCCTGTGTTGCAATAAGTATATACATACCGTTTTCAAGTCCTTCACCTAAAATGATTGCATCGGTGGTTCCGGGTACATCGTTCGAAGAAACTCTTCTTCCAGTCATATCAAATAATTCAATATTAATCGGAGTATTTTCTTCACCCGAAATATTTACATTCAATAACTGA
>JAHEYM010000118.1:8756-9896 GCA_023251595.1 Bacteroidota bacterium | reverse complement strand
CCAGTTGGCCGAGTGGTGATTTTTATCATATCATATCGTCGGTTTCGTGTAATCCACCTTCAAATAATAGCTGTTATTCCCCTACTACCCTTAGCATTGGTACAAGTTGTAATTACACTTCTGGCGACTTATGCGGTGCAACTCAAAGCATCGCACCCTCTAACTGTTCGGGTTATACAGCGGCTAGTGGGCTTGACCTATGGTACGTAATCACGCCAGCGCAAAGTGGAACGGTTTACCTCAATTGTCAGTCAGGTGCAAATACAGATTGCGTTCTTGGACTTTATTCCGGTTCTTGTCCGAATTTCAGCCTACTATCCTGTTCTGATGCCTCGGTGAGCGGGGGGCTTGAAAGCGTGAGTGCGTACTTAAATGGCGGAGTTCAATATTTTATTCGTGTTTATGACTATAATGCCAACAATTCAGGTACCGACTTTCAGATATGCGCTTACTCTCCATCTACATGCACTCTCCCCGGCGTTCCATATCCTACGTATCCAGGTTCAACATCCGGTCCGGGAACTGTGATAGATCGGAATATCGATAATTATTTTTATTGGAACAATGGTTCACCTCCGGGAGTAAGATGGAATGTTTACGTAAGTCAATGCCCGTATGGTTTTTACGACAATCCGTTCGGTTCGGCGATGTGTAATTACGGTTCGGGCTTAGTTTATGCACCCGCAGGTTTTTTTGCTCCAGGAATTTTATACAGATGGAATTTGGATGCGAGCGGCGTAACTGATTGTTCCAGTTGCACCTCGAACCCAAGTGTTCAACGACTTTATTTCCAAACTTTACCGGAAATCACCGCTTTTGGAAGCACTACTTTTTGTCAGGGGGGAGGCGTTACGCTTCAAGCATCAATTGGTGGGAACTCCCCTTCTTGGCAATGGTATAGGAATTCCGTGGCAATCTCCGGTGCAACCTCCCAGAATTATTATGCTACCCAGTCTGGCAATTATACAGTTGTGATGAGTTACGGTTGTGGCTCTACAAATCCGAGTAATCCCATGACAGTTACGGTTAATTCGCCACCTGTTACACCTACGATAAGCGCAAGCGGACCGACTACTTTCTGTCAGGGTCAAAATGTTACCCTTACTTCAAGCAGCAGTTCGGGTAATACATGGAGTACAG
>JAHEYM010000118.1:5228-8656 GCA_023251595.1 Bacteroidota bacterium | reverse complement strand
GTTACGGTTAATTCGCCACCTGTTACACCTACGATAAGCGCAAGCGGACCGACTACTTTCTGTCAGGGTCAAAATGTTACCCTTACTTCAAGCAGCAGTTCGGGTAATACATGGAGTACAGGAGCAACCACGCAATCAGTCACAGTAAGTACAGCCGGATCATATTCGGTGACTGTGAGCGGTGTTTGCGGAACTGCAACCAGCACACCTGTTACCGTTACGGTTAATTCGCCACCTGTTACACCTACGATAAGCGCAAGCGGACCGACTACTTTCTGTCAGGGTCAAAATGTTACCCTTACTTCAAGCAGCAGTTCGGGTAATACATGGAGTACAGGAGCAACCACGCAATCAATCACAGTAAGTACAGCCGGATCATATTCGGTGACTGTGAGCGGAATATGTGGGACGGCGACCAGTTCTTCAGTAACAGTCGTAGTTAATTCGCCACCTGCCACACCCACGATCAGTCAACTAAACTCTGACCTCGTGTCAAGTTCAGTTATTAACAACCAATGGTATGCTGGGAGCACAATAATAGTAGGAGAAACTAACCAAAACTTCACACCTAACCAGAGCGGTTGGTATTCGGTGACTGTAACAGATTCAAATGGCTGTTCTTCATCATCGCTACAATACTATTTTGTCTCGACGGGTGTTTTGGTCGTGAATTGGAATTCATCTTTCTCGGTCGAGGTCTATCCCAATCCAGTGCTGGAAGAGAAGATGACTATTGTTTTTCATTCGAGAAAGGCTGAAGTTGTTCATCTTAAATTAATCGACGAACTCGGTCGTGAAACGATAACAATTGGTGATCAATTCGTGAATGGAGACCTCAGTATTTCTGTGGCGATTGACCACCTTGCGCCGGGGATATACTTCCTAGATGTCCTTAGTGCTTCAGGCAATATGGTGAAAAAGGTTTTGAAGGAGTAAGCCGTATTTAAAATCATTTTGAAGCTGCTCTTGAAATTATTCGAGGGCGGCTTCAATATTTTATATGGTTGTTCCAAGGTACGGATCAAATTTGGGAAAAGGCGTTTCTGTATGTCCAAATTTTTCACTTATATTTGCGGGTTTATTTAGCGTTTTCCTAAAACTTTTTCTCAAGAAAATGACGGAGATATGTAAATTGATTTTCTGAATAATCATTTTTCAACGATGACAATTAGATATTTACTGATCGATTCCCGTAAGATTCCTGTAACGATGGGGATGAGCCACCGGGAAAATGATGTTCATGGAAGACCCTTGGAAATTATTCAGATGAATATTTTCTATCAATGTTTTGAAGATAAAATTGCGATCAAAGTTATTAATCCAAGGGTGCTTCTCCCTTCTTTCAGATCCTTTGCAAAGGAGAAAGGAAGTTGCATAACTCTGGCAGAATCCATTTTTACTGACATGAAACAGTTTCTAATAAATTATTACAAATACAAGGGATTAAACCATTTATCGAAATTAAAGCAGGAAACAAATTTTAATAAAATTGATTTTATGACTGCCAGAAACATTCTCAGCGAAGCCATTCTTCAAAAGGATGACGATGTAAAGGGTTGTTCTACTTTTTCTTCTAAAACTAAGATCAAAGCATTCACAAAATTATCACATGAATTTATTTCGAGAAGAAACATACTCACTCACGGCAAAATTTATTATTATCCGGAAACAGAAAAGTTTATTATTGAACATATTGATAATGAAACGTCCATCCAAAAATACTGCTACCTTGACAATGAATTTTTGATTGAATTTAAAAACGCGTTCGAAATTATTGCAAGTGGGATGCGTGAACTGAATAAATTCCTAAATGACTTGAAGAAAAACAAACCCTAAATCAGCGTAAATTCTGATCAAACTGGATTGCTAATGCTGTTAATTCCGGTAGGATTACCACCGCCCAACCCCAATAAAACCTTGATGATAATCCTCGTTGGAATCCAACACATTTGGTCTAATATTTATAGAGAATCTGACTCGAATCGGGCAATTCACACCCCCTTCCCAACCTCCCTTATCCTTACCAGATCCCTCATCAAAAAGTTCGATATAAGGGGTGGAAGGGGTACTTTTACAGTTTCAGTTTGGGGATCGGTGAACTGTTAACTGTTTTTTGTACAGCTTACCCAATCCCAACCTGAACCCGAATTTTAACCAAATTTGATGTTGTTTTAAGAATATTCTTTCCATACCTTTGACTCGATTCCTAGACCAATAACCGAATTCTTCCGTTATCGACCTTCAACTAAACTACACGCCAATGAAAAATCTCTTCCTTTGTGCCACAGTCTTTGTAATGGTTCTTATGACTGTCTCTTGCAAAAAAGAGGATCATCAGGATAAAGCGCCGATCGCTATCGACATTAATGTTACATTGAAACAGAATGAAAGTTACTCTTATAACTTACCGCTAAATAAGTCTGACGAGGCGTACAAAATCATTGTTGATGCACAACACGCATCGCTAAGCTACTTCATGACCGGATGTTTTTCCAGCACCCCCCTCAGCTACTTCTATTTACCCGCAAAAGATTTCGCCGGACTTGATAAAGTTGTGATTTCCAATGTGGAAGACGAACAAGCTCATCATGACGGTTCACATCACGGTGGCGGAATGTGTGGCAAAGATGATGATGAGCAGTCTTATATCATCACCATCGTTTTCGACATTCAAAAGAGCCCTGATAGTAAGACGCTCTAAGTTCTTACATAAACTTCACCCGAAAATTTGTTTCACCGATTAGCTGTTTAAATTCAGGATCACCGGTGATGAGTGTTCCTTTTTTTTCGATTGTGAGTGCTGCTGCAAAAGCGTCAGCGAAAGACATTATATATTTTGCTTTTAGTTTTGCCGCAGCGAATGTTAATGCATAGTTCGCCTCAACATAGTCGATTGGAAACTGAGTTAGCGCTTCTAATGCTTTCTGAGCTGAGCATTGGTTTTGCTTACGAGCTGTGATATAATAAACCTCGCCGACATTGACGATGCACATCGAACCCAATTTTTCCCCGGTCGCGATTTCAGTGAGCAAGTCAGATACAATATCATACCCTGCCTCTTTCCGGAGGAATGCCAGCATCGCGAAACTATCAAAAAAAATAAAACGGGGATCAACTTCCGATGACCCCCGTTCAATCAATGAACAAAAAACGCTTATTTCTCGAGAATGATCTTTCTTGTTTGAATGTCAGAACCCTGTCTTACTGTAACAAAATAAATCGCATTTGGTAATGATCCGAACTCAATCTGGGCATGGAAAGTACCATTATCACCTTCAACTTTTTTAGTCATCACCTTTTCACCATAAACATTCATCACAGTAATTTCTGTGCTTCCTTTGAATTGTGTTGGAGAGCTCAAGTTTAAAGTTCCGTTTGAGGGATTTGGATAAGCAAGCAACTGTGATTCCTGACGAGCGATTTCAGGG
>JAHEYM010000118.1:0-5218 GCA_023251595.1 Bacteroidota bacterium | reverse complement strand
AAGTGAAAGCAGGTCCGCAACCAGGTTTGTTGAAGTTGAAATCGTTTCTCAGAGTAGCGATTTGTTGTTTTAAAAGCGTGACATTACTCAGATTGTTTCCTTTGGGATCTCGGGCAAAAACATAAGCAAGATCAATTTCTTGTGTCGCACCACTATTGAAGATAAATGGTCCGAAACCTCCTAAGCCTCGACGATCGCCCGGTTGATTTCCGGAACTCATCTCGTTCCAACCCGATTTTGTGACAGGGTTGCCATTGAACATATATGACACCGGTACACCACTCAAAACTGTGGTAAGAATATTATTTGTTTTGTAACCTGTTCCACCGAAGGTAGCTGCTGTTTTATCTCTCCACTGACCTTTCATGTAGTTATAATACTCCATGGTGTTCTGAGGATCACCGGTCA
Source organism: Bacteroidota bacterium (assembly GCA_023251595.1). GTDB lineage: Bacteria > Bacteroidota > Bacteroidia > AKYH767-A > JABDAW01 > JAHEYM01. The sequence goes on along the minus strand of JAHEYM010000118.1, from coordinate 4,810 downwards.
CACGGGATTCGTTATTATAGTACATAAAATTATTCATCGGGACATTCAGGAAGGTGACACCTTGTGCGGGTGGATTCGCTCCAAAACCAAGTGGACCTTCATCATTATTATCGCTGTTATAAACGTAATAAGAATTGAGTTCCGGTGCTGAACCAACATAATCATCGGTATAGTTTCCGAGATCGAGATCTGTCCATACGCCAATATATGCCTGTTTGTAATTATTAGCGGAACGATTGAAGATATCGAAATGAATAAAGACAGTATTATTATAAAGATCGCTGGTACAATTAAAACCATAAGCCATTCCGTGGATTTCGATTTTCAATTTTTCACCACGACTTTCACCGTGTGTGTAGCCGCGATCGTCGTTGTAAATAAAATATACTGCCTGATCACCACGAATGATAGGATATTCACCTAATAATGGTTCGTAGATTCCATTGTGGTTTAAATCTTCATAGGGTGCGAGTTTTTGAGCTTGCCCAAGTGTTACATCTCCATTCGCCGGCCAATCCAAAATCGAGGATACGGCTGTGTAACCGGCGACTTGATAATGTGCTTTGTGGAAATCGATTTCTTCACGACTAATTTTCCAAATCCGATTCCATTTTGCATCCATCGTCGTGCTATAAGCCGATGAATTCATAATCGGTCCTGGCCAGAAGTCCGTTCCTTTTTGTTCGTAAGTTTGAGCAGCCATATGCAAATTTCCGGCGTCATCCAAACCGCCGACCCAGATAGAACCGGCGAAGATGCTCGATTTTCCTGTTGATTTGTCGCTGATGAACTGAGGTGAACTCGAGTTGAAGTTTTCGAACATGCTACCATCAGCATGAAAGAGAGCAGAAATGGCGTTAACGTCCAAAGTTCCGATTCCACTGGTTCTTCGTTGTCCGAAGGAAGCGGTTGCCATCGCAAGACAGATGAGAAATAAGTAAGTGTTTTTCATTTTGTTTACTTTTGAGTGTTAGTTAATATTAGAGATGGTTAAGCAAAGATATAGTATGAAAGTTATTTTCACTACGGCGCTAATGATGTTTGTTCACATAAATATCCACAAAGCGCAGAACATTAAATATGCCCGGCGGGTGGTTGATACACTTAGTAGTAGTGGTATGCATGGTCGTGGCTATGTGCTGGAAGGGGCTAAGATTGCTGCCGGGTATATCGGGGTGGAATTTCAGAAATTCGGGTTGAAGACATTTGATGGCGGATATTTTCAAAGTTTCGACATAGAAACGAACAGATTCCCTGGTCAAGTATTACTTAAAATAAATAAAGTTTTAATGAGACCGGGGGTTGATTATTTAATAGAGGCGGGTTCAGGTGGAGGAACAGTTCACTACAAAACTCTTACCCTACCGAGAGTAATTGCCGAAGACGACAGGAAAATGCAAGATTTTCTTGAAGCAAACAGGAATAACGTCTTTGTAATAAATTTAGACTCGATCAGCGAAGAACGCTTTCAGTATTTTATCAAAACCATCCGACTTACGGAGAATTATCCAATGGGGGTGATTAAGATTCAGAAGAAAAAACTAACCTGGGATGTTGCGCAGACTGCTTTACCTTTTCCGATTTTTGAAGTCATGGATTCCGTCCTCACACTTCCAATAAAAGAAGTGGAATTTGAGATTGAGAATACCGGAGTTGCCAGAACCGAGTCGTCTAATGTCTGTGGATTTGTGAAGGGCACCAGATATCCTGATAGCATGGTAGTATTTACTGCACACTACGACCATTTAGGGATGATGGGAAAGGATACTTATTTCCCAGGCGCCAACGACAATGCAAGCGGAGTTGCAATGTTATTAAATTTGGTTCAATACTACAGTGATTTAAGGCACCGACCTGATTACACCATGGTGTTTCTTGCCTTTGCGGGTGAAGAGGTCGGATTATTAGGATCAAAGTATTTTACCGAAAATCCGTTATTTCCACTCAAGAAAATCCGCTTTCTTGTTAATATGGATTTATTAGGCACCGGTGAAGACGGATTAATGGCAGTGAATGGGGTTGAATTTCCAAAAGAATATAATATATTAGATTCAATTAATAATGAAAAACATTATTTAGTCAGGTTGCAAAAGCGTCCGAAGGCTGCAAATAGTGATCAGTATTTTTTTACTGAAGCTGGAGTAAAATGTTTTTTTATATATACACTTGGCGGGATCGCAGCATATCATGATGTCTTCGACAGACCCGAAACATTGCCACTAACAAAATTTGAAGATATATTTAGGTTGTTAACTGAGTTTGTGGGGAAACTATAAACAATTAACTATAAACAATTAACAATTAACAATTAACAATTAACAATTAACAATTAACAATTAACAATTAACAATTAACAAAAAAACCCATCCCGATTTAATCGGAATGGGTTTTTTTAAGTTCAATAAATATTACTTTACCTGATTTGCGATTTTCTTCGCGATCAATTCTTTGGTACCTGGTTTCAAAGGCGCAGGATTAATTCTCATGCTGTCCGGAAGTCCATAAACTGCAGGTTGCAGATATTTTCCTTTTTCATATCCGGTTTTGTTCACCTCTGCGACTACACGATGTTTCTGCGCATACATGTCGTTACGAACACCGGTCACCTGCCAGCTAACTTCAACATTTGGTTTATCGGTTTTAATGATAAACTGGTTATTCGAAATTTTGGTTAGTACTATGGCTTGAGCAAATTGTCCGATCACTGTAAGTTGGTATTTGAAATCAATATTTTCAGCTTCAAAATAAGCAGGTAAGGAAACGATTGACTGACCATTTCCATCGGTTGTTGTGTTTCCGTTATAAACGTTCATCATATCGGGACTCTCAACAAAACTGTGGATCAGGAATTTGTTTTCAGGATCCTGCGGATGATCGATTTTGAATGTTCCCGCCACTTTCGAAAGAGTTCCGTTGACGTTTACGTCACCATCGAAATATCCGGCATAGTCTGTTGTACCTGCCTGAGCTAAACCATACACACCAATATCCATAGTTCCGCTATCAGCTTCACCAAAGACCCCGATTCTGGTATTCAGACCAGCTGAATAACCATACAAACCTGTAGTTCCCCATGTTGGAGATCCGGCTCCTGAACCAATACCGAAAACGCCTTGATAACCGCCCGCGAAGAACGATCCGTAGCCATAGCCGGCAATTCCAGTACTCACACCTTCAACACCTGAACCATCAAAAGCACCACCACCGATATATTCACCGCGGACAGCAGTAGATACATCACTGACGCTATCAACATTTGAGTACATACCAAATCTGTGATGAGATCTTACATCTGTTTTTGTATTCCCCAGAGGTGCGAGTGTTCCAATGTAAATAATGTTACCGTTATCAATGATTTGTGAATTACCACCTGTGGTTGCAGCTGTAAATTTCACGATGTAATTTGCGGTTCCATTAATGTTCGCAGCACCTGTTGCGCCGGTCGCACCCGCTGCGCCTGTTGCCCCTGCGGCGCCTGTTACACCTGCAGCGCCTGTCGCACCTGCGGCACCTGTTACACCTGCCGCACCTGTTGCGCCCGCAGCTCCTGTCACACCCGCTGGTCCAGTTGCACCTGCTGCACCCGTTACGCCATTAGGACCGACGTTTCCAATAGGACCTGTTGGACCCGTTGGACCTGAACCTGAACCTGTCGGACCTGTTGGTCCCATCGCACCAGTTGGTCCACCTGCACCGGCAGCAGCGTACATTGCATAAGGCACTGAAATTAATTGGGCTGTGCCCATATTCGTATAATTTGTACCACCTGTCGGATCCATCTCAGCCTGGAGATTCTTGTTGCCGGATGCCCAGTTAATGGCTGAGAACGTACCAAGAGATGGTGTCCCCATTCCTACTTTTACTGAGAAAAGCCCGAATTGATTTGTCGTAGTCGATTGCGATTCAATATAGACAGGTGTCACTCCATCAAGAACTGTAAATCGGAGACCAACGGCCTGACTGATTAACGGATTTCCTGAACCATCGCGGGCGATTGCCTGATAATTCATACCTTGAGGAACCTGAGCTATTAAAGCTGAGCTTCCCAACAAAAGGCAAAAGATGCCTAGTGCTATCATTGAAGTTTTTGAGGAAAGTTTTTTCATTGTGTTTTAAGTGTTATTAATTTATATTGTTTGATCTTGTTACTTTGTTCTTCGAAATTTATCTTACTCCCTTAATTGATGATCCTTTCATGCACGGTAAGAAGTGGATCATGCTCTCGAGAGGTTGTCCGTAATACTGGGGTGTCAGATATTTACCTTTATCTCTTGCACTTTTTTCTAATTCGGGAACCACTCTGTTATGTTTAGCATATTCATCCTGGCGAACCCCGGTTACAGTCCAGGAAACTTTTACATTTGGTTTATCGGTCTGAATGACGAATTGATTGCTTTTCACTTCTTCTTTAATGATAGCTTGAGCAAATGTTCCGATACATGTAAGCTGATATTTGAATTCCATGTTCTCTGCTTCGAAGTATGAGGGTAGTATTACAGTAACGAATCCATTAGCATCCGTTGTGACATTACCATTGTATATGTTCATCATGTCAGGACTTTCAACAAAACTGTGAATCAGATATTTGTTCCCCGGATCGAGTGGATGATCAATCTTAAATGTACCGGCAAGTTTGCTTAAAGTACCACCAACATAAACATCACCCGAGAAATACGCTGCATAATTGGCGAGTCCATTCATTGCATAAGCGAAAACGCCATCGTTTTCAACAGAAGAAAACCCATCAGTTGCACCAAGCACACCAACGTTATATTGACCGATTCCGCCGGCATAACCAAAAATACCGTTA
>JAHEYM010000117.1 GCA_023251595.1 Bacteroidota bacterium | reverse complement strand
CACCATCACCCGCCAGCAATTTTTTGGGATTCCTTACACCGATCATGATCACTTTAATCGCACTTAAATTTGGAGTACCCCTAACGCTGATAAAATTCTTTGTACCGTCATCCGGAACTTTAAAATCTCTATTCAACGCAGCAGTACCATTATTAATCGCAAAATTTCTCTGGGTTTTTGCTCTTTGAAGTGCATCGACAGAAACGACCATTTCATTTTCAGTTGGCCAAATCTGATCGCCGTTATTATTTCCCCAAGGCGTGAACTTAAGTGGAATTTCATACTCGTAATAATTGTCGGAGAAATCGGAACCGAATCGAACAAATGCGGTCAGATCACCGTCACGAATAGGTTCTGAATTTCCTGCCTCTGCGTGAATAAACATGCGCAGGTTTTGATATTGTCTTACATCCAAACCAACATTTTTATAAGATGCTCTTGACTCACCGTCTTTCAAACCACAAACCTGCAAGCTCAGTGATTGTTCATTGAGTTTTGCGAGATTTGTACTCGTTTGATTCACCTGCTGTACAATGCCTGGAGGTATCACATAATTAATCGGCGCACGACCGGCATTCTCTTCAAGACTGACAGTCGAAATATTGAAAACAGTTCCATTATCGTCATTCGCAAGATATTCACTGGGGAAACGCAAATCATAACGATATTTTCTCCAGTCGTCGCGCACCAACTGTAATTTCGCAAATCGACAAATAATTTTCTGATCAAATCCTCTCAACACCATGCGCATAAAACGAATGGATTTAAAATCCTCTATATCACCGACAATCTGATCAGGTTTTGCAATTGGAATTTTAAACTGATACCATTTACAATCCTGTGTTGTTCCGTTTGCAAGTTTTACGGAAGCAGTAACGATGTCGGTAATATTATTCTCTTGTCCGATAACCATCTTATTCGGATCAAGATCTATTTCATATTGAAAATAATTTTCTGTAGTACTTAAGTTGTTGTCTTTGTTTATGTCTTCGTTGTCGGGAATTGTTGTTGATGAAGTCGGAAATGCACCTGATGAAACAGCAGAGTTTCCTTCTGTTCCATTATATTTTAAATAACAATCTAAAATAGGTGGTTGACCTGTGCTGGCGGCAGTTCGGAAATAAACATAATCGTCAGATGAAGGATCATTAAATGCATCCTGATACGCCACAGAATTTGTAGTGAACGCAGTACTCAACCTGTCGAGATAATTTGCCTGAAATTTTATCCTTTCGCGATCATCAGCCATTCCATCATAACCAACATCCTGATATTTTCTGGCATCCGGATTATTGTCGAATGCACTTACAACCGCCTGTACTGATGGCACCCATGCGAGATTTGTTTCCTCCTCATTGGTGGTTGTTCCATCCGGCGCGAGTCCGTTTTCATAACTCTTTCTCGAATCCTGTAAAACATCCTCCGAAACATTTCCTATATTAAAATATAATTTCCCTTTCCCGGCGGTGGTTGGTCCATATACATAAGGATCCATCATCCAGAATTCAATAAAATCTATATTCGCAGCTTCAAAATCTGTGGTTTCAATTTTACGCATAATTCCGCCCCAACGCGACTCAGCACTCTTCAAAGTTCCATCCGCATTACATCCTGCAGAATAGGGAGAGGCAGTTACATCATAATTATAAGGTCCTCTCGCAATCGGATCGAACATTAAATTCATCACCGCGATGGCAGGAATTTGTCCGTTTGGAAATTCTTTTTTGGGGAAAATTTCACTTTCAAGAACTTCTCTCACGAAATGGCTCGACTGAAGTTCGTTATTGTCTTTTATATATTGTGGAGTGAGATCATTATTTCTTAAAAACAACGGATCGATCACAAACCAATTTAATCTTGCTCTGTTATAACCTGTTTGTACGTCATCGAGTAATTCCGATTCCGGAAATTTATCGTGTTGTCCGTGTGGAATACTGGAGAGATACCAACTTCCAACATTCTTGATATCGATAGGTGTTTTACTGCCTTCAAAATCGTCTATATATGCAGTTCCTGTTTTCCCGATTACGTTCGAGTGACCCGGAATTAAATGTGCAAATTCACCCTGAAAAGTTATATTGGAAACTTCTTTTGTAGAAATAAACGGAAGTTTGTCTACCATACGTGTCAGAAATCTGGAATCGGTACGATAGGTTCCGTCAACACCATATATTGTATTGGAAATTGGTTCATCTCCTATATTTATTTTTTGGGTTAAAGGTCGTTCACTTAAATGCAAAATTGTTGCGCCAACGGTTGCATCATTAGATATTTTATAATCGAAACGTGAACCCCATAATGTTTTCGACTGAATATTAAATAAAGAATTACTTTCAACATTTACCTGCAGCGGGGTTCCTGAATTGAGAATTCCTTCATTAATAATTTTCACTCTCCCCAGTGTGTAATCGACAGTGAAATCAATATTCTCGGTCAGCTTCACCCCTCCTGCCGTGACCGTAACAGCACCTTGAGGAACATTTAAAGCGTTCAGCGAAATTTCCGAACTCGACGAAGATTGGTATGTTCCTTTTATATAAAATTTATTGAACTCGGGTAATTGTTGTGCCGCACTTTTTGTCGAATCATAAAGCGCATCGTAAACATATTTATTGGCAGTAGTTTGTTCCGTGAAAAGAAATTTACTTCGCAGATAATCACCGAACGGCTCCACTACAGGAAATATTAATCTGCCATTCGAAGAATTAATTGTGATTCCTTCAACATAGTCAAAAACCCCGTCGGGCTGCGCATCACGGTTCGTGTTAAGGCGATCGAGATTTAATACCTGAATGAGCGGTTTGCTCTTTAAATTCACGCCTTCAGGTATATAGTTAATCATCGTACCAGTTGCATCATTTGCATACAATACATCGAGATGAAAATCTTTGCTCGAAATCTGAAATGCTCCCAACGCATAAATATTTTTCATCATTAAATCCCAAGTCGGAATATGCGTATTCACATTCGAACTCTTAAGCATTTTAGTGATGAGCGTTTTTGGCGGTGCAATACCGTCGGTAGTTAATTCACCGACTTTTAATGTGACACCACCGACAGAATATTCATACGCAACTGAAAGAACCTCATCTGCATTCAATGCCTGATTTAATGATATATATCCTAATTGGCGATTAAATGTATATTCACTGATTCCAAGTTTACGTGCATATTCAACTTTCTCGTAATCGCGTGCTCCCAGCAGACTGGGTGCATGGCTCGCCAAACCTGCATCGATAGTATTTATACTCCTGATTTGAGTACCAAGATCTGTAGGAGAGATGGCAGGAGTTGTAACGGCAGCATATAAATTATTAGAAGCCATATTATCGGGATAATATGGCGCAGGGGAGAGACCCGAATGAACAAATGTATTATTATACCGATGCGGATCTTCACCCAAATCGAGGAAGGCAACAATATTTCTTGTGTTATCTGTTGCAAGCGTTTTATTCGTGACCCAGACTTCTATCTTCGTAATATTGACCGAGGAAACAACCACCGGTAAAGCTCTCAACGATGCATCATAATTATCGCGGAAATATTGCGCGATAAAAAAATGTTTATTCGCTTCATACTGATCTGATTTTAATTCGAAAGTGCTGGTCTGTGCACCACCTGTAACATTGATAGTCGATTTTTGACCCTTTTGTTGAGAGAAAATACTTGTAACCGTCAATCGGCCGAATTGCAATGCTGCCTTAAGTCCGAAGAGACTTTGACTACCTGTGATTAATGTTCCGTTCAGCGGAAGTGAAACGTTTCCTGCTTCAATCTTTTTGATAATCTCATCATCGTGTCCTGTATATTCGAGCTTCATTTTATTTTCGAAGTCGAACGTTGCTTCCGTATTATAATTTGTTTGAAGTTTCATTTTGTCACCGATATTGGCGATGACATTCATCTGTATTTTTTCTTTGAAGTCGAAAGTCGAGAGTGCTCTTTGTTTTACCGGAAGAGCAGGATTATCGTTAGTGGTTCTGTTGTATGCAAAAGTCAATTCAGCCGAACCCTGCGGTCTGATATCGACGGTATTATTTCCGAATAACCACTCAAACAATTCACTATTAATACGAATCTTAGGATTGAACCCACCTTTTTTCGTTAACGCATCTTCACCTGAGCGTTGTTTCCAGTAATTCCGGGTTGATTTTGCAAATTCTCTTTCGGTAAACTCGTCGAAAGTCAGAAATGAAGGCTCATGATAGTAAAGACTTCCTATACTTTCGTTGATGTTATATTCGTGATATTCAGGGTCGTACTCAACTGTTGTATTCACGTTATTCGGATCATCAAGATAGAAGGGACTATCGTGATAATCGCCGGTATACCGATCCGCAAAACGATCATGGAACGGATAACGAAGTTTTACTTTTGGGATGGTTTCACCACCCGGAGGGGGGGGTGTATCCAAGGGAAAGGGAAGTGGAGCAAGAGAAAAACCATCGTCCCCCACCAATAATTCCCCTCTTGAGAGGGGGTAAGGGGTGTGAACGGGGGATTTTCCCCAGACAAGTGAGAGAAGCAGGAGGAATCCTGAGCAGGCAAGGAAAAGTGAGCGGACAGTTTTCACTAATACATTTGGTTAAAGTTGAACTATCGTTAAGCTTTGAATAAAAAGTGCCCGCAAAGATGACCTTTTTTCGTCACTTTTTCTATTCAAAACAAGCCGAAACGTTTTCTGGTAGAGATTATTGCCCGATAGTACCTTCTTTAGTGAATTTGATCGATGAAAATGCCCGATTGGCAGATTCGTAATAGTACAGGCAAAAATAGGAAAAATCAAATTGACTATACACCATGTTAAAAAATCTTCTTGAAATAATCTTTAAATCTCTTTAAATCAAGGCTCTATTCCCCTCTCGAGAGGGGCAGGGGTGTGTCCTGTATGCTCTAAATAATCTTCAACGCCTCTCGAATCAATGCCTCCACAGTAATTGTAGGTCCCGATCTTCTAAGAATCTGATCCATCGCTTTTTCTGAAGCGGCTTTGGTGAAACCCAATGCCAGCAATGCGGCGAGACCATCTGTATTAATAGTCGGACCACTCAAATTAAGTCCCTGAGAAGAAATTCCTGTTTCTTTTGAAATTTTATCCTTCAGATCGACTATGACGCGCATCGCGACTTTTTCACCAATACCTTTCGTCTTTTTCAAGGTAGCAACGTCGCCTGAAGATATGGCATTCCGAACTTCTTGCGCTGAAAGTGAAGATAACATAGTTCTTGCAGTGTTCGGTCCGATACCGGAAACAGAGATGAGTTGTCTGAATATTCTTCTCTCCTCCTCTTCAAAAAAACCAAAAAGATCGAAGCCCGACATGGTTTGAGCTTCGAGTTTTACATGCAGATGTGTAAACAATTTACATGAACTCCGGTCTTTTATTTTGGTGAAGGTGTTGAGTGTGATAAGAAGTGCGTAGCCTATGCCATTCTTGTCGATCACAACAGAAGTTGGACTGTGTGAAGTTATTTCACCTTCAATATACTCGATCATGCTTTCCGACCTTGTGCGTCAACAACTGAGATAGTAACCATGTTCACGATTTCTCTTACGGAACTTCCCAACTGCAGGATGTGGACAGGTTTATTCATCCCCAGAAGAATCGGACCTATTGCCTCCGCAGCACCGATTTCCTGCAAAAGTTTGTAGGCGATATTACCTGCATCCAGATTCGGGAAGATGAGTGTGTTCGCTATTCCATTTGAAAGTTCGGAGAACGGGAAATTGTCTTTCAATATATTGGAATTCAGTGCAAAATTCGCCTGCATCTCACCATCCACAATCATTCCGGGATAACGATCCTGAAGGATCGCCACAGCTTCACGAACTTTTCTTGAACTATCATCATCGACCGAGCCGAAATTTGAGTATGATAAAAGCGCGACACGCGGCACGAAATTAAATTGCTGAACTGCTTTGGCTGTCAATGCTGTAATTTCAACCAAATCATCTTTTGTCGGATTCACCGTAATTGTGGTGTCTGCAAAGAAAAATGGTCCCCTTTTGGTGAGCATAATATACATACCCGCCACCCTTTTCACTCCTTCTTGTGTTCCGATAATTTGGAGTGCCGGACGAATTGTATCCGGATATTTACGTGTAAGACCCGAGATCAGCGCATCAGCTTCACCCGTTTCGACCATCATAGCTCCGTAGTAATTACGCTCCTGCATTATCTTTCTGGCTTCATACATATTGAAACCCCGTCTTTTTCTTTTCTCAAAAAACAGTTCACCGAACGAAGCCCTTTGTTCTGATTCCACACGTGGATCAATAATCGGCGTATCACCAAGATCGAGTTTATTCTCCCTGATTAATGCCCTGATTTTATCAATATTCCCGAGCAAAATCGGCTTGGCAATTCCCTCATCACGAACGATCTGTGCGGCTTTGAGAATCTTATAATTGTCGGCCTCTGCAAATACAACACGTTTCGGATTTTGACGCGCCTTCACAGTGATAACATGAATAAGTTTATCATCGAGACCCAATCTTTCACGCAATTCTGCCTGATATTTATCCCAATCCATTATTTTGTGACGAGCCACATTCGACTCCATGGCAGCACGGGCAACTGCAGGCGCAACGGTTGTAATCAGTCGTGGATCCAATGGTTTCGGGATGATGTAATCTTTCCCAAAAACGATATTTTTCTGATTGTAAGCTAAGTTTACCAGTTCAGGAACGGGTTCCCGCGCCAATTCCGCCAGTGCATAAACCGCTGCAAGTTTCATCTCTTCATTAATACAAGTCGCGCGAACATCCAAAGCGCCTCTGAAGATATAAGGAAAGCCAAGAACATTATTGACCTGGTTTGGATAATCACTCCGGCCGGTCGCAACAATGGCATCTGGTCGTGCAGAAGTAGCTTCTTCATAAGTAATTTCAGGATCAGGATTGGCGAGGGCGAGAATGATCGGGTTCGGCGCCATTCCTTTTATCATAGTCCCTGTCAGAATATTTCCTTTCGATAAACCCAGAAAAATGTCGGCGCCTATTAGTCCCTGTTCGAGAGAAGTTATTTTCCTGCTCGTGGCAAAGAACTTTTTATTCTCATCCAGATCTTTTCTTTCAGTGGTAATAGCCCCGTGACTATCGAACATCACGATATTTTCGAGCTTCACCCCTAATTTCAGATAGAGTTTGGTACATGAAGTTGCGGAAGCACCGGCACCACTCACGATGAGCTTCACTTCATCGAGTTTCTTACCGGCAATCGAACATGAATTAATAAGAGCTGCCGCAGAAATAATCGCTGTTCCATGCTGATCATCGTGCATCACCGGAATGCTCAACTCCTCCTTCAACCGGCGCTCGATTTCAAAGCATTCAGGCGCCTTGATGTCTTCCAGATTGATACCCCCGAAAGTGGGTGAAATTGCCTTGATGGTCCGGACTATATCTTCAACATCTGTCACATTGATTTCGATATCAAAGACATCGATATCGGCGAAAATCTTGAAGAGAAGTCCCTTTCCTTCCATCACAGGTTTGGATGCCTCTGGACCGATATTACCGAGTCCGAGAACCGCGGTACCATTCGAAATTACCGCAACAAGGTTACCCTTTGCGGTATATTTGTATACGTCTTCGGGATTCTGTTCTATGCACAGGCATGGGACTGCCACACCGGGCGAGTAAGCGAGAGAAAGATCGCGTTGTGAACTTGTTGGTTTCGAAGGAATTACTTCGATTTTTCCTGGTCTGCCCTGCGAGTGATAGTCGAGAGCTTCTTGTTTATTGCTCATTGTGTATTGCGAAAAATAACACACAAAGGTACGGAAAAGCTATGAGTTATGAGCGATGAGTGATGAGGAACCAAGGAAATATGAAAAATCACAAACCGCACCCGGCTTCATTAATCCGTATGCGGTTTGCCTCAATGATCCAGAAAAATCAAAGTCACACCCCTAGCTCTTCTCCCACCTTGCCTACACGGCGTTTCGGCAGGAAGGAGGGAGAAAGGATTTTGAACGTTTAGTGCATCACCACTAATCTCCGGGTGTCGAGTTTGTTATTGTTCAACAATAAAGAGTAGGAATAAAGACCGTTGCTTAGTCCCGTAGTGTTAAGTAGAACCTTGCCGGTTGCAGATTCGAGATTTACGCGAAGTACTTCGCTTCCAACAGAAGAATAAACAACGAATTCGCCTTTTTGTCCTTCGGGTAAACGGTAGTTAATCATACTGAGAGAACCTGAAGGATTTGGGTACGCTGTTGACAAGCTGTAGGTTGAGGGGTTGATTGAAGGTAAGCCCAGAACACCCATTCTATACTGGAAAGTCATACAAACCGAATCGGCTGCATTTGCAGAGTCTGAAAAACAATATCTCACATAGCTGATCCCAATACCGGACCACGGGTTTAAATTTCCATGGAATGTATTGTCAGATCCTCCGGCAGGAATGACCGATGCAGTGGGTGAATGGCTTACAACAGCAGGGTAGCACTGAGGTCCCCAGCAAAAGCTGCTTTCATGGAGGTGGGCTGTATCGTTGGCTACACGGTCGCAATAAACCGACATCGGGCTGGCACTTGTATTTATAATCGTAACGTAAGCAGTGACAGCAGTATATTGATCCGATATAACGACCGTATCCTGATTGCTAAAAGACAACTGAGCTTTTCCGATCGAAGGCAAAAATAGGATGCCGAAGCTGCAAAGAATTAAACTGTGTTTAACGAGAGTAGAGAATTTCATATTTAAGGGGTTAGGGATTAGGGGTTAGGGCGCTTTATGAACCCTGCATTTCAATATGTAAAGATAGACTCTTTCCACCCAATTCTGCAAATTATTCCTTCAAAATTTTTATTGTTCGTTCGATGCGCTGCTTTTTCCATGATTCGGGCAAGAAAACCTTGTATTTTCGGGAGGAATGGCGTGTATTTCATCATCAAAAAAAATATTTTTTCAAGTATGAGAATCTGAAATGAAAAACTTATATTTGTCGATTCTAACGCACATCAAAATTCACTTAATTCTTATACTAAAATCCTAAAATCAATGAAAAAAATTACTACTCTTATTGCGACGGTTGCTTTAGGCACGATTGCCTTTGGCCAAACGCAGCGGTTGGTGCTGGTGGAGGAGTTTACACAAGCTTCATGCCCGCCTTGCGCAGCGCAAAACCCTGCTTTCAACACCCTGTTGAATGCAAACACAACAAAAGCAGCTTCGATCAAGTATCAGACAAGCTGGCCTGGTGTTGATCCGATGAACGCTCAAACACAACTCGCCGGCGTTGCAACACGTGTAACTTACTACGCTGTTACCGGCGTACCTGAAGCACCCATGGATGGAAGTCTCGCGAATGTGAGTACCCCTAATTATGCCGGTGCTCCTGCAAACTACACACAAGCTATTCTTGACAACGAATATGCTGTTCCTGCACCTTTCACTTTGACCGTTTCTCATACTATGTCGGCTGATTGGGATTCTATTTTTATGACTGCTACCGTTACAGCGGCTCAGGCATTTACTTTCACCGGTACAGGTAAGTTGCATTTGGTATTGGTTGAAAACAATATTCATTTCGCTACCCAGCCAGGTACAAATGGTGAACTTGATTTCGAACATGTAATGCGTCAGATGTACCCTACTTCTGCAGGAACCACGCTTTCTGCAAGCTGGACAAATGGCCAGACACAAGTATTCAATGTGAGCGGAGCTCTTCCGAACTACATTTATGATTATTCTCAAATGTCGGTTGTTGCTTTCATCCAGAATGATGGCGACAAAGCTGTTGAACAAGCAGCAAGAAGCGCTGCTTTACCTGTGAACTTCTTAGATATAGGTGTATCTTCAGTTACTGCTCCAACACTTGATTGCACAGGAACTATTACTCCTACTTTCGTTATCACTAATCACAGTGCTACTTCAACATTGACCTCGGCTACCATTCATTATCAGGTTGATGCTTTGGCTCCTGCTACATATAA
>JAHEYM010000116.1:7389-9964 GCA_023251595.1 Bacteroidota bacterium | reverse complement strand
TTACATGGATATAGAGTTCCTTGTAAAGAATATCTTCCATCCGTTACATGGATATAGAGTACCTTGTTAAGAATACCTTCCATCCGTTACATGGATATAGAGTACCTTGTTAAGAATACCTTCCATCCGTTACATGGATATAGAGATCCTTGTTAAGAATATCTTCCATCCGTTACATGGATATAGAGATCCTTGTAAAGACTATCTTCCATCCGTTACATGGATATAGAGTTCCTTGTAAAGAATATCTTCCTTCCGTTACATGGATATGGAGTTCCTTGTAAAGAATAGCGATTGACTTATGACTCACGAATTACCAATTACGACTACCTCTTTCGGATGATTTAAAATGTTCGGATCATACTCCTTCCCCTCCGCTTTTGCTTTAAACCAAACATGAAACACAATCATTTCATGTTTCATCATTTCCCAACAATATTCAAATTCTGTGGAACCGAGTAGTGCAATCAAATCCGCTTTCTTCGCTAAGGTTTTTTGGAAATTGAAATCCTGCTTCACCAATTCAATTAAAATCTTTAAAATCGTTTTATCTCTCTTCCGTACTTTTATTCCTGATTTCTCTGTACGCTCAATATGTTTTCGCATAGATTCAATATGCAATTCCGCAGTATCTAATTTATCCATCTCGATGAAGTTCATTATCCTTAACAGTCGAACGCCCAGGTTCCATCCGGCTTTGTCTTTTTCGAATTCGGGGAGATCGGTGAGTAATTTATTTGTTTCACGATAATTGCGATCAAGAAATAATAATATAGATTTAAGTACACTGAATAAATTTTTAAAATAATTAGCTTGATATGATGCTGAGTCCAATGTAAGTTTCGATGAGATTTTTTTTGATAAATCAATTATTCCAAGGTAAAACCAGTGATTAAACTCAATCAAACTAATTAACATCGCATTGAAAAGAGATGTTCCTTTGATTGTTTTTGCACGAGAAATGCAGATTAATGCTTCTGAAAATTTATAATTAAATAGATTTATTTGAGCTAAAATAAGATCTATACTAACCATGATGCCACTATTAATAATTTCATGGTTCTTGTTTTTAAAATCAAATAGTGATTTGAGCATTTCATTTGCCTGATGAAAATCACGCTGGTGAAGCATATTATTAATTCTAAACTTAATCAAATAAAATTCCAATATAGCGGAATGAAACTTATGTGAGTATGATTCCAACTCACAGATGATCGAATTCAGATCAAGCATTTTTTTGGAAAACGTACTTTGGGAATTTACAATCCCAGTATAGAGAAAATCATATCTCATTGCTATCATTGTTGCAGATTTGGTTGCATTTATATAGTCAATTTCGATTGCAATCGCTTTAGATTTTGGAATTCCATATCGGGAAGCGACATACTGATATTTATAATTAAGGAGCTCAATTAATTCATCAAATAATTCAAACTTTTTTGCTTTTGCGATATTCCTATTCAGAAAGGCAAGTAAATTTCCTTCAAATGTTAAACTAGGGAACAATTTCGCGATCATCGTGTTCTTTCGCACTTCAATGATTGCTCTTGTGCACGCAGTATATGATCCAGATCGATGAATATTTTCATCATCTAAAATCGAGCTAAATAATTTTTCTTTTATTCTGATCACTTGTTTCATAAAGGTCGATTTATTTGAACCTTTATAATTCGCAAGAAATGTTTCCTGCATACCGGCATCTTTGTTTTTCTTAAGAAAAGAGACTATCCCGATCGATTTAGCAGGTGGAACGCCATTAGCAGGTAGTTGCAAACATCTCATAAAATGATCATATCTCGGTTTATCGAGACAATGAATCATTCTTCTTAAATCTTCAAATTGTTTTTCGGAGGCACTCATAGAAAATAATTAACAATTAGGAATGAACAATTAACAATTATACATAACTACTGACCACTGACTACTGACTACTAACTTCTTACGACTTACGACTCACGACTTACCACTGACGGCTACTTCATTCGGATGATTTAAAATATTCGGATCATACTCGATCCCGTCCGCTTTGGCTTTAAACCACACATGAAACACGATCATTTCATGTTTCATCATCTCCCAGCAATATTCAAATTCTGTGGAACCGAGTAGTGCAATCAAATCCGCTTTCTTCATTAAGGTTTTTTGGAAATTGAAATCCTGCTTCACCAATTCAATTAAAATCTTTAAAATCGTTTTATCTCTCTTCCGTACTTTTATTCCTGATTTCTCTGTGCGCTCAATATGTTTGCGCATAGACTCTATATGCAATTCAGCTGTATCTAATTTATCCATCTCGATGAAGTTCATAATCCGTAACAGACGAACTCCGAGATTCCAGCCTGCTTTGTCTTTTTCGAATACGTCCAAATTCTGAATTGATTTTAATGATTCTCTCATCCGAAAAAAAAGGAAATGAATGTGAGCTTGATAAAAAGAAATTAAATGTTTATAGAAGCTTGTGTCGAATATTATTATTTTATTCTTGAGTTGTTCGGATGCTTTCTCCGCACCTCTCAAATTTCCCCTGTGAAATTCTGCGAGAATTTCCATTGAAGCCAAATTTGCATAGTTAAGC
>JAHEYM010000116.1:0-7379 GCA_023251595.1 Bacteroidota bacterium | reverse complement strand
ATTGACGGGAATCGATTTTGCTATTTTGATTGAGTTAATAACAGTTTCAAATCTTTTTTCGTGAAGCTGTACTAATGCTTGAAAACGCAAAACTCCTATTTTTCGACCATGATTAAATTTATGAAAATTTAATTGATTCAATTGTTCTAACTCTTTAGAAAAACCGACAGCATTTTTAATTTTGTGATCTGTAAGACTATCGAGTATCGAAAAAGTTAAATAATAATATTTTACAATTTGAGATTTATATTTTTGAACAAGTACTTTTAAATCAACAAGGGCTTTTTTTATGTTAAAATCAATCTCAGTCACTCTGCAATTGCTATTATCAAATGCGAGGTACTGAATACTATATTCTATCGCAATCCAGGTTGCATCCCTTTCACCCATAACATCATTAATTTCTTTTTTGAGAGGATGAGATTTCATATAGCCGTGTCTCTCGGATAAATTAACGTACTTAAACCTCAAGATTTCCAATAATTCATCGTACAACTCAAATGTCTTTGCTTTAGCAATAATTTTATCTAAAAACCCTTCTAAATTTCCCTCAAATAGAATACTCCCGAATAACTTTGCAATCATGATGTTTTTCCTCACTTCAATAATCGCTCTCGTATTAGCAGAGTAAACCCCTGGCCGGTGAATATTTTCATCATCTAAAATTGAACTGAACAATTTTTCTTTAATCCGAATCACCTGTTTCATAAAGGTTGATTTATTTGAACCTTTATAATTCGATAGAAAAGTTTCCTGCATATCGGCATCTCTATTTTTCTTAAGAAAAGTGACAATTCCGATCGCTTTCGACGGAGGAACTCCATTCGCAGGCAGTTGGAGGCACCTCATAAAATGATCGAATCTCGGTTTGTCGAGACAATGAATCATTCTTCTCAGATCTTCAAATTGTTTTTCAGAGGCACTCATAGAAAATAATTTTTAAATACGTTTATACTTCAAATACTTTAAAGGCACACTTCAATATTTCTTCTGTTATCTTATTTACTTCCATTTTCTTCTCTGTGAAACTCTGTGAATAACTCTGTGCAACTCTGTGGTTAAATTTTTCACCTGCTTTTATCACTTACCTCACATTAATCTCCGCAAACAGGTCATGCCGCCGGCGTTTTGGAATACCGCACTCCAAACTTATTCCATTCTTAACTGACTACTGACCCTCCTTCGCCATGCTTCAACGGTCAAAGCCACTATTCACTATTCGCTATTCACTATTCACTATTCACTATTCACTAACTCTCGATCCTTCGGATGATTTAAAATACACGGATCATATTCCTTCCCCTCTGCTTTCGCTTTAAACCACACATGAAACACGATCATTTCATGTTTCATCATTTCCCAACAATAATCAAATTCTGTGGAACCAAGCAGTGTAAACAAATCTGCTTTCTTCAACATTGTTTTTTTGAAACTGAAATCCTGTTTCACTAATTCGATTAATATCTTCAAAATCGTTTTATCTCTTTTCCGAACTTTAATTCCTGATTTCTCTGTGCGTTCAATATGTTTCCGCATAGACTCAATCTGCAATTCGGCAGTATCTAATTTATCCATCTCAATATAGTTCATAATACGTAGCAAACGTACACCGAGATTCCAGCCGGCTTTGTCTTTTTCGAATTCAGGAAGATCAGTCAACAGTTTATTCGATTCGTGATAATTGTGATCGAGTAAAAACAACACTGATTTTATTACCTTAAATAAATTTTTAAAATAATTTGATTGAAATAGCGTAGAATCCAATAAAAGCTTTTCTGAAACAATTCTGGAGGAATCATAATTTCCCTGATAAAACAAATTATAGAATTCAAAAAGTGTAATAATCATAATGCTTAAAAGAGACAACCCATGCGAATTCTTTGCTTTTGAGATCAAGAGTAATGACTCTCTGAATTTACAGTTTTGTAATTTAACTCCTATCGCAAGCATCTCGATACTATTTATCACACCACCATTGAGAATGTGAGAATTTTTTTTCCTGAATTCAAAGAGTGCATCTAGAATTTCCTCCGCTTTTTCAAAATGGTGTTCAAAGAGATGCAATTTTATTTCATAATTATATATATGGTACTCTAGGAATGTGGACTTAAATTTTTTAGACCAAGACTTGAGTTCAGCAATCGCAGATTTTAAATTAAATTGATCTTCAGTTATATGGCTTTGTGAATTATATAATCCATTGAATCGGGATTCATGCTTAAATGCTACCAAAACTGCATCTCTGGATCCGGTGTAATACTCAATTTCTTTATATATCTGAGCAGCCTGTATAACGCCGTATCGGGAGGAAACAAATTGTTTTTTGTAGTGGAGAAGCTCAATTAATTCATCAAATAATTCAAACTTTTTTGCTTTTGCGATATTCTTATCCAGGAAGGCAATCAGATTTCCTTCAAATGTTAAGCTGGGAAACAATTTAGCAATCATAGTGTTTTTTCGGACTTCGATGATCGCACGGGTGCAGGCAGTATAGGAACCCGGTCGATGAATATTTTCATCATCCAGAATCGAACTGAATAATTTTTCTTTAATCCTGATCACCTGTTTCATAAAGGTCGATTTATTTGAACCTTTATAGTTAGCCAGAAAAGTTTCCTGCAAATTCGCTTCTTTGTTTTTCTTAAGGAATGTGACAATTCCGATTGCTTTAGCAGGCGGAACACCGTTTACGGGAAGTTGCAAACATCTCATAAAATGATCGAATCTCGGTTTGTCGAGACAATGAATCATTCGTCTCAGATCTTCAAATTGTTTTTCGGAGGCACTCATAGAAAATGGGTTAGACAAAAATAAAAAAATTCAGTTTTAAAACAAAGATTAATAAAGCGTGTCCATCACTCAAAATGGAGTAATGTATTATATATCTAAATAATTCTTATGAAGGTTTGCGGGATCTCAAAATAATCATATTTTATCTGCTCAATCAGCGTTATCTGCGTTCCATTTTCACTTTCATTTTCTCACAAACACTTTTTCCCGAACCTGTTTTTCTTCAGGAACCGGTGCAGTGGGTGCTGGTGCGGTAAGTGCCAATGGATAAGGAATTCCGGTCGCTTTCCATTTAAACCATTCATGAAAAATAACAAGCTCATGACTTTTTATTTCCCATTTATGTTCTGCATCGTTCGAAGCCAACAATTCAAAATAATTCGGTCTCTTATTCCAGACTGCCTTGAAATCGAAACTCTCTTTTACAAGTTCATTTAAAATTTTCAAAATAACAATATCGCGACTGCGGATGTCCTTTTTTAGCTTGAGCGTGCGCTCCACGTGCTTACGAAGATTTTCTATCAGATCTTCGGCAAAATCGACATCATCCAGCTCAATTTGATTTAAAATATTAAGGACTCTCACACCTAAATTCCAACCTTCTTTATCCTTGTCAATTTCTTTCGTATGTTTAAAAAGAATATTGCAATCCTTATTCTTGCCCTGCAAAAAGTTAACGCATGCTAAAAGGTAAAAATGTCGAGACTGAATAAAAGGTGAATAATCAGGAATATTTGGATCAGTCAATTCATTTAGTATCTCAGCTGCTCCGCCAATATTTCCAGAGAAAAAATTTGCAATAAATTCGATCTCAGATGCTTGAATTGAATTAAAAGAAAATTTACTAAAATAAGTTTTGCTTAAGGAGATATGGGTAATCGCTGAATGAAAGTCATAGAGTGATATCTCAGCATTCGATAATTCCATCAACGAAATTCCTGACTTAATCTTTGTCGCTACGGCTGGGAAATTAGTAACGATATCTACTACCTTCAGATAAGAATTTCTCGCCCTTTGAAACTCTTCAATTAGGGAGAAATACCTGGCTTCAGTTTTATAGAGAAAATATCCAACATTTGCAGATTTAGTTTTATCAAACTCCATTTGTAGATCTGATAGTGCTCTGATAATTAACTCAATAATCTTATCATTTTTAGATGAAAATTCTGACTGACTGGCGATCAATATTTCGTATTCATAACATTTCGCTATCGCTTTTCTGGCATCATTAAAAAACTCCAATTCCTTCGTAACTTCATCAAAATCAGTCGGACCAAAACGAAGCCCTATATGTAAGCGTTTCAGTTCTAATACTTCACATAGTTCATCGAATAACTCAAATTTTTTAGCCTTACTGATAATTTTATCGTAAAATCCCAAGATGTCTGAGTTCAAATTTCGCCCTTTTAGGATTCGAGCTTGCATAATTTTCTTTCTAACATCAATACTAGCCATAACAAATTCGGAGTACGCATCTTTTCGTTCGATATTTGCCTCTAAAAGGATACACTCTAAAATTTTATCATACAACCGCTGTATTAACATTGCGAAAGCTCTTTCCGAATCTGGGTTCTCGTACAAGGCACCCATAATCCTTGATGTGGAAACTTTTTCATCTGCCAAAGTCAACTCGAGTAGCCGGCTCGTCTTTACTTTGTTTTGCCCAACAGAGTCATCGAAGCCGTTCAAAAAGCGCTGCACTGATTTAATTTCATCCTGAGTAAGCCCACGGACCAACTCGTTTAATGACTTCAAACTACTCTCTATGTTGACCATATAGCCCTACTTTAATCTTTGGATTCGGAAACAAATATACTGCAAATTTGCCCCATTTGTTACTTTTTGAAGTTTTTGTCCATACTTTTTGAAAAAAGTTATAGCATCTTTGTCTCATGTTTAACTTAAACTTTCCAAATTATGTTAGAATTGTTCATTGCGGTATTACTGTCTTTTGGTATCCAACTCTCTGGTAATGTAGTAATTACAGACAGTTCCAAAGACGCTACAGGTCACATCAGCATCAAAGGCCAGGATCTAAAGAATGGGGCAACTTATTCGGTTTATTCCGGTGAAGATGGTGGGTGGTCCATCGTAAAGTAACTCTTCTTTGAGTGCATAAACCTTTCGGTTGCCGGCAGTAAAATGCCGGATGAGGCGGTAGATTAGTAACATTTGAACCTTAAACTGAGAGACTTATGCAAACGATGGTGGAGCAAAACAAGGTTAACAGTGCAATCGCCCCTTACAAGGCGGTATTGATTATCGACGACGATGATGTGGATACTTTCATTAATCAAAAGATCCTCGCGAATGCCAACTTTTCGGCAAACACTTATGCGAAAAATTCAGTAACGACGGCGCTTTCATTGCTCCGGTCAATGCCGGAGGCGGATCTCCCGGATCTTATCCTGCTGGATATAAACATGCCCATTCTTAATGGGTTCGATTTTCTCAATGCATTTAACACACTCCATCATACAATCACCTCACGGTGCCGAATCGTGGTCCTCAGCTCAAGCATGCACGATGAGGAGATAAGATCGATTACCTCTAATAAATACGTGGAGGGTTTCGTGAACAAACCGTTGGATCTGAATAAATTACAAACGATATTAGACAAGAATGTGGAACGGACCGCTTGAGTTATAAGTTATGAGTTATGAGTTATGAAAAATAATCATGAATAATAAGGATAGGACAGCTTTATAACCTCCATTAAAATCCCTCCCCCTTTTGGGGGAGGTTAGGAGGGGCAAGAAAGTTATTGAGTTTTGGTTGGTATTGTTAGTGTGCGAACGGCGGGGGTCATGACTCGCTGTTTGCTTTTGTAATAAGCAAAGAATAGGCGATCAGTCTCAAAAGTTGGGGAGCGATTTTACTCCGTTGAGTCCGTTCATTTTCTTCTCAATCCTAACCATAAAATGTCTTTGCCGTCCGGTAATCACGAGGGATCCTGCTTCATCGCACTAAGTGTGTTTAAATTAATGAATTTATTCAACGCGATGAGCAGGATGACAATGTCCCACCTATCACGGGACGGAGTGGGATGGAGAGGGACGCGCGCCGGTTTTTAAGCACATGAATAATTTGTAGCGCGCGTCCCTCTCCATCCCCAAGTGTAAGCGAAGTTGTCATCCTGCTTGATCGCATTGTAATAATATAAGAATAGAAATACTTTAAATGCGATCAAAAGCAGGATCTCTTGTGATTTCCGGACGGCATACTTTTGTTAACTCCAATGCTGAAAATAATGAGTACTATTCGTAATGTTACCAATTAACCCCCATCTTTTGTCTCTGTTTCCATTTTACTAGTTTATAGTTCATCAAATCAATTTAGTAGATCAAAATTGTCAGTTCGTCGATAAATATTTTGTGTTTTTTACAACTTTTGCACACTAAGAGCGTAAACCAACATATATCATCTCCTAATTCGTAATTCTCAATTCCTAATTAATCTAAACTTTCCGGTCATGAAAAAATTCTACAGAACATTACTCAGCTTCTACTTCAAAGACCACTCAGTGAATTCAACCCAGCAAAAGATTCTTGGTATTACATTCTGGTTGAATTGATAGGTTGATAGGTTGATAGGTTGAAAAAAATTGAAAATACGGAATTCCTTACATCTGTGATCTAAGAACAATCTTCGTAAATTCTTCAAATTAAACAGGTAGTATGTTTGCAACAGAAAAAAGACACAAAATAATTATCAACAATCATAACTTCTAAAAAACAGAAACGTAAACAAAGTGTTGGTTGGTTAGTTTAAAATCTCCCGCCCCGTAAGACGAGAGGTGTCCCGTAAGACACAAAAATATAAATAACCCCGTAAGGTTATTTTCAGACCCGTAAGTCTGAATATTATGAAGCCCCGTAAGGCTTTATGCAGTCCCGTAAGACTGCGCCTCACTGCCCTCGCGGCAGGCTGTGAAAACAGCAAGTTAGTTGGAGGTGTATTTGGTTAAAAACTCCGGTCTAATCGTCGGAGTTTTTTTTGCCCTTTAAAAACACTTCCTCGATGAGATCACTTCCAAAAGAATATGGTATAAAAGCTGTACCTGGTATTTTCCGGGTGATAAATATATTCGCTACCTTTCCTATAGTAATGCTGCCCATTGTTTTCTCCAAACCCATTGCATACGCACCATTCACCGTAGCGGCATGAATCGCTTCTGCAGGAGTCATCTTCATTTTAATACAGGCGAGAGATAAAACAAAGGGCATTTTTCCTGACGGTGAAGAACCTGGATTATAGTCTGATGCCAATGCGACAGGAAGTCCCGCATCAATCATCTTTCGTGCAGGAGGATACTTCAACCCAAGAAAAAAAGCTGTCGATGGTAATAATGTCGGCATGGTGGAAGAACCTTTCAACAAAGCAATTTCCTCTTCATCAATATGCTCCAGATGATCAACAGAGAGCGCGTGATTTGCTACTCCTGACTGAACTCCGCCCGTGAAACCAAGTTCATTCGCATGAATCTTTGGAGTGAGTCCATATTTCGCACCGGCTTCCAAGATCGTATTTGTTTCTTCGGGTGAAAAAAAGCCACGATCACAAAAGACATCGATGTAATCCGCCAAACC
>JAHEYM010000115.1 GCA_023251595.1 Bacteroidota bacterium | reverse complement strand
AAAAATCACTAATAATTATACAACTAACTATATATAAAAAAAGGAGGAAATATGAAAACGTTCAGATTATTATCCGCACTATTGATTGGGAGCCTTTTTCTGGTCAGTGCATGTAAAAAAGATGAAGTTGGTCCTGTAGGTCAAAAAACCATCACGGGTACTATAACTTACAAAAATGGTGATGGTACAACCCATGCAGCAATGAATGCAGAGGTAAAAGTTGCTTATGGTACAACCACTGCTACCACAACCTTTAATCAAACCTGCATGGCAGATGAAATGGGAATGTACACGATAAAAGGTTTGGCTGCCGGCGACTATTATTTCGCAGCAGAATATACAGATGGTCATGGATTCAAATATGAAACCCCCGGTTATTCTGTAACTATTAAAGATGACAAAGCAGCGTTGACAGTTGACATGGTATTGCAATAATTCTGTTCGGTAAACTGGTGTGGTTTGAGAAGTTTCCGCACCGGTTTATTGAAAAGTGGTAGTGTTTATTGACTGAGAGTATGTTGTTTTTTCAACGAAAATTTGACTGCTCTCAGTTTTTTTCAGTTGAAATATATGAAAAATATATATAAATGATAATATGAATAATGAAAGTGACTTTAAAAATCCATATATGAAAAAGGTAAAATATATCTTCGTCGTTTTGTTGGCAGGTATAGGTCTCCTTACAGCACCATCATGCAACAAGGACACTTATTTTATTCCACCGCCACCGCATACCCCGCAACCGACTTCTACGCTCGAAGTAATGAAAGTCAGCACCCCACCATCGACGCTCAATTCAGCATATTGGAAAACGGCTGATTATCATAATGTAAATGTTTCTGATGTAAGCACCTCTCATTTATATACAGATGGTTTATTGAACATGACCGGAACGTATTCAGGTAAGACTTCCTTCAATGCCGGTGTCAACCCCGGCTTAAAATTGAAAGCTGCGTACGATAATGATAATGTATATATACTTGCGGAGTGGACAGATTCTGATGTTAATTTATCTGAAAAAAGCTGGTTGTGGAACGGCCCTACTGACTTATTAAAAGCGGATTTAGCAAATGGTTGGACCTCGCAAAGAAATTCGGACAGGATGTCACTCGCATTCGAAATACAATCTGCATCAAATTCGCTCGGCACTTTCAGCTCGGTAGGTTGTTCAGCTTCCTGTCATGGAACAGGGAACAGTGCAGAGATGAGACCCGATGCAGGAAAAGTCGATCTTTGGAATTGGAGTCTTGCGAAGTCTGCACCACTTGGTTATGCTGAAGATATGGTTGCAGATGCAACAGGACTATCTGATGATACCGGACAACAAATTTGTGTTAGAAACAGCGTAAGCGTATCAGATCGTTCGGGTCCTGCTTACGAGTGGGATGGAACATCACAAACCGTTACGCTTTCAACGGGAACAGCATCTATTTTAGATCCTGCATATTATTTATTTAATAAAACACCTTTTTTGGGTGATGTGGTCAGAGGGGATTCTATTTATCACAGCGAAGTTCTTAATCAGCCAGGACATTGCATTTCCTGTCATGGTGAATTGGGTGTCGGCGGTACAGCGAGTTCGCTGAATGTACTTTCTTTTAATAAAAAATCCAGAGCCTCATTGATTTCGAGCATGGATAATGAATCGGATATGGGACCATACTGGAACGCATTGAATCAACAAAGTCGTGATGATTTAATTGCATATATACGTGGATTATGCGGCGTGCCGGGATATTATCTAAGCACACCGGATGGAAGCAACGCAGATCTCACTGCGATAAGTAATGTTACTCCGATTAATATCGGGAATGCAATGGTACCTTCGACCAACATTCATACGGTATATAAAGTATTAATCATTCGCAAACTTGAAACAACGCATGCGGATGATGTGCAATTTGATCTGTCATCAAATAAAATATATAAATTTGGGATAGCATTAATGGATAATGACGGAAAAAATCATATTGGTTCTGTTGTGGAAACTTTAACCTTCAAATAATATGAAAAAGATAAAATCAATTCCCGTTTCAAGAGGGGTCTGCGGCGTTTTCTTACTGTTGATGACGGTCGTGATTCTAAATTCATGTAGTAAGGATTATACAGGAGTAGCTCCGGTCGATCCTAATGTCCCGGTCAGTTTCAGTGAACAGATAATTCCGATTTTTACTGCAAGTTGTGCAACAGCTTCAACATGTCATAAACCCGGTGGTCATGTACCCGACCTCACTCCAACGCATGCCTACGATGAATTACTTGGATTGGGTTATGTCGACAGTACCAATGCGGCCGGAAGTAAGTTATATACAATAATAAATGCGTCTTCTAATTATATGCCGAAAGATGGAAAACTCTCCGGTGATAAAATATCTCTTATCTTTAATTGGATTAAACAAGGTGCCCAAAATAACTAATAAAAAATTAAGACTATGAAACTCAATATTAAATCACTTACAAATTGTGTAATCGCATGTCTGTTGCTCTCCTCAACGGCTCTTTATTCACAAAAAAAAGAAGAACCAAAGAAAACAAATAAGCCGGTAAAGGCTACATTTGAAAATGCGGTTCAGATTAATAATCAGTCTGTGATTAACCCGAATAAAAAAACGTTGGATGTTATTATTCAGCATAGGTTCGGTGTGATCAAAAATGAAAAGGATATGTTTGGTCTTTTTGCTCCATCAAATATCCGGATCGGATTTAACTATGGATTAACAAACAGATTGGCAATTGGAATCGGTGCAACAAAAAACAAGCACCTTTATGATCTTCAATGGAAATATATTATTTTGAAACAAACCGCCCCAAAAGGAATTCCAGTTTCTGTTGCTTACTATGGTGATTTCGCGAGAAGTGCTGCGGAACAGAGTAATTTTATTAATCAGGAAGGTGTATTCAAAGCAACCAACAGAATTTCATATTTCCACGAAATTATGGTTGCACGCAAAATCGGCAATAAAATTTCACTGCAACTTGCCGGCACATATTCTTATTTTAATATAATCGATTCGTTGATGGAGCATCAGAATCTCGGGGCGTCATTTCTTGGGAAATATAAATTCAGCCCGCAATCGTCCATCATGCTTGATTTTGATTTTCCGATCACTTCACCACTGGTAAATAAACCGAAACCCAATCTTGGATTTGGATATGAAGTTTCAACTAGCGGACATCAGTTTCAGATATTTGTGAGTACTTGTGATGCTATCAGTAATCAGCATAATCGTGTGTTTAATCAAAATGATTTTATGAAAAAGGAGCTGCTGATCGGGTTCAATATCACCCGCCAGTGGGGATTCTGAGTTAAAAAATAGACACATTATACCCTCATGCGGAAAATAAAAGGATGGATTTATATTTTATTAATTCTTGATATCTTGTGCGGTGCATGTAATTCGCCGACACCCACAGATCCGGATCACAGCGTTATTAAAGGAAATATCGAGTATCCTTCTGCAAGAATGATTTATTTGTTTTCATTTGCAGACTCCAATGCAAAATATTCAGGGATTCGCACGCCAATAGATTCTGCAATTATTGACAAACATGGTGATTATGTATTCTCATTCAAGTTGAAAGAATGCAGCGTGTGCGATTTAAGGATAGGGGAAAAGATGGTGGAACCCAATTTGTTTTTGTGCAAAGGTGAGACTTTGACGATTAATTTTACAGAAAAAGAAAATAAACCTTTGATCACGGGTGATGACATTACAGCTAAACAGAATAATTATCTCCAAAAATTTCTCCAAAAATTTTACTCCGATCCCGAAGTAAAACAATTCTATTATATTTCTTCGAATTATTTGCCTGTCACAGAATACTCGGCATATATGGAAAAAAGAAGAAATGAGCAGAAAACTTTTTATGATGAGTTTTTCCGGAGCAATAAGCCGGAGAAAGAATTCGCAGACTACGCAACATCTGAAATTGAATATCAGAACGCAGCAGATAAACTGATGTGTGTCTGGAAAAAAAGAATGAAGGGGGAAGATGCTACACAGGATTCCACGTATGATCGACTTTCGGATAGATCTTTTCTTGAAAATAGTCGAGCGGTGAAAAGTCCGGCATACTTTCATTTTCTGACGCTGTATGTGAGTGATATTTATGAACGGTTACTTGCTGAAAGGAAAATCCCTAAGAACGCAACGGACAGATTAGACCCGCTCTATGAAAAGAGAAATATTGCATCAGAATATCTTAATGGCATCGCCCGTGATATCGTGCTTCGGAATTTAAATCATAGAAATTAGCAGCAAGATCAATGAATGAAGGATGATTCAACCTGCGATAAATATTATCAGTATTGTATTAGCCCTCATTGGACTTAATTTGTTGTTGGTTTTCTTTATTAAATCATACAAGAGATTTTTTTCAGGACAGCTCATTTTATTTATTTTGTTTTTTATCAGCGGTGGGGTATTGCGTTTGTATATTATCCCTCATACGCTGCATTCACTGGAGAAGCAAAATTTAGAAGATAAAAATAAAAATGGAGGTACGGTCAGTTATGACACATGGAAATCATCCCGTGAAAAAAGGAACTTGGTACTTTCATATAATCCTGTTACAATGAATTTATTAAGGGTTCAGGCATCTCTGTGTTTTGTTTTCTCGCTCATTGGTTACTTTATAACCACGGAGAAAAGACTTTTCAAACGGAGTGCTCTTTTTTATGGAATTATCTGTGCTTCATTCATTGGATTGGAATATTATTTATCAACGCTTCCATTCGAAGTAAATCTTTAGATAGTCGTCAAATTATATCTTTCCTTAACCTGACTTGTTTTTCACCTTTGACAGTTGTCATCTTGAAGAGTGATAATTATCATTTATCTAACGCAAAAATATTTCCAACTTGCACCCGAAATGAATCTGTTTTTTCATGCAATTCCGTATGGCTTTTAGGATTTGGAATTGCGAACAGTAAAGAAGGGTATTATGAGACTTGAAGTTGAAATCAAACAAACAAAACCCTTCAGGAATATTTATCATAAGGCGAGTGTAAATTTAATCTATACCGGCAAATGGATGATGCAGATACAGGTAGATATTCTGAAATCTTACAATTTAACTCTTCAGCAATATAATATACTTCGTATTTTGCGAGGACAATTTCCCAATGCCGCTACCGTGAAACTTGTTCGCGACAGAATGTTGGATAGAATGTCAGATGCTTCAAGAATAATTGAGCTTCTTCGCAAGAAAGATTTAGTGGAAAGACACGTGAATGATTTGAACAGAAGGAAGATGGATGTGCGGATTACACAAAAAGGTGTGGATCTGTTGATCGAAATCGAGAATGAAAATGACAGAATGGATTTAAAGCTTCGTAGTTTAAACGAAGATGAATTGTTACAATTGAATTCTCTTCTCGATAAACTTCGTAATTAACAAAAAATAATACTGCGCAATATGAGAAATAAAGTTCAATGTGAAGAGTGCAGTGAGGATTCCTGTTTAATTAAGTATTTAATTGGATCAGAGTATCTCAAAGCTGTCCGTAATGGAATGACCCAAAATGTCTATAAAAAAGATACCCATATTTTTAAAGAGGGTGATCCGATTTTCGGCATTTATTTCATACAGAGCGGGGGTGTTAAGGTTGTAACAACCAGCCTGAATGGAAGAGAACAGGTTGTCAGACTTGCAAAAGCCGGCCAAATTCTTGGTCACCGTGGTCTGGACAGTGCGCGATATTACTTCAATGCTATCGCGTTGATGGACACGATGGTTTGTTTCATCGAATCGAAAGTGTTTAATGCCACTTGTTTAAACAGTGCGGAACTTTCATATCATCTAATGATCCTCTTTGCGCATGAATTACGTAGGGCAGAATTAAGAGTTAAATATCAGGCACAAATGAATATCCGTGAAAAGGTGGCTGAAGCTTTTCTATACATTAACGAGGTATTTGGAGTAAATCCTGAAACCAAGTTGCTAAATATTTCACTGAGCAGACAGGATATTGCTGATACTGCGGGTACAACTGCCGAACAGGTAACACGACAACTCCGTGATTTTGAAAATGAGAAATTAATTGCCCGAGATAAATGGTCGATCAAGATTTTGGATATTAAAGGGATGGAAAAGATCGTCGAAGATTATGCTATTTTTTAATCGACCGAGCACTGAAATTTATATTTTTCGCTTAATTTCTTTGTGATTCTTTGATCCTTTGATTCATGGTGGCAAATTTAGTTTTGCTACTCAATCTATTTCTGATTATTCAGCCGTGGCCCTTATGCCACTATGGCTGCAAGTCGCAAAGTTTCACAGAGAAAATGACAAAACTGCATTTACGCAGATCTATATAGGTATTAATGCAGGGCAAGATCTGATTTAGATCATTTTAAATACTGTTCAGATGTTATTCTTTTGTACCAACAAATGTTATAACAATAATTAACATACGAACCATTGTTTAATCCTTAAAATCCCTTCTGTCATGAGCGAAAAAATTAGTTGTAAAAATTGTGATAATAGCTTCTGTTTTATCAGACAGTACTGTTCATCCGGCTGGGTGAATCGTATCGATTTAAGCAAAGTACAAATCCATCATCATGCAAAAGATAATATTTTCCGGGAAGGTGGATATGTATATGGGGTCTATTTTATTCAGAGGGGTAATGTGAAGATTATTGCTACCGGCGTAAATAATCGTGAACAGATTGTTCGCCTTGCTTCCGATGGACAGATCCTTGGTCATCGTGGAAATGGAGTTGATAAATATCCTGTAAGCGCTGTGGCACTTAGCGATACGGTCGTTTGTTTTATCGATAATGAAATGCTTCATAGCGCATTCATGGACAACCCTAAACTCACCATTGAGATGATGACATATTATTCATCTGAATTGCGAAAAGTTGAAATCAGGATGAAGTATTTAGTGCAGATGACGGTCAAAGAAAAAATTGCTGAATCTTTTCTTTATATACAAAAGGTCTTCGGAATTAATAAAATAAATAAAATGTTGAATGTTCCGATGAGCCGGCAGGAAATCGCCGATATGTCGGGTGTGATGCAGGTGCAGGTCAGCAGAGAACTCAAAGAGTTCGAAGACCAAAATCTGATTACAAGACAAGGCAGAGAAATCAGGTTGATGGACTTAGCGGGATTGCAATATATTGTGAGAAAATATAATATAGCGCAGTACGCCGAACAGGATATTGAACAGGATGTCTATTACCCACCATCCATAGGGTATTCAAATCGTTAAGAAGAATACAAGAGCACCCTCATGAACGGGAAAATTCATTGTTCTCAATGCGATAACAAATTTTGTTTCATAAAGGAACATTGTTCTACTATTTGGATTGATAAGATAGACGATGCCAAGGTCCAGATAAAGCATAAACCAAAAGATAATATTTTCAGAGAAGGTGGTTATGTTCACGGTATATATTTTATCCAGCGAGGTCAGGTAAAAATAATCGCAACCGGCGACAAGAAACGTGAACAGATTGTTCGTCTTGCGTCTGATGGACAGGTCTTAGGTCATAGAGGAAACGGACAGGACAGGTACCCTGTAAGTGCTGTTGCTTTATCGGGAACGGTAGTTTGTTTTGTAGACAATGAATTACTTCATGGGGCATTGATGGATAATCCGGTTCTCACCCTGGAACTTATGACATATTATTCCGCTGAATTAAGAAAGGTAGAAGTTCGGATGAAATATTTAGTTCAGATGACAGTCACCGAGAAAATTGCTGAAGCATTTCTATATATGGATGAAATTTTTGGAACGCAGGGAAATAACCTATTTGATATTCCACTGAGCAGACAGGAAATTGCAGATATATCCGGAGTCAAACAGGAGCAGGTGAGTCGTGAACTCAGGTTTCTGGAAGAATCCAAATTGATAACCAGACAGGGTCGTTCAATCAAGGCCGTCAATATTTCGGGATTAAATAATCTGATCAGAAAATATAATGTCAGCTGACATGAGAGGGAATAAGTTTATGAATAGTGGGTTTCAATTGTGTTATATAGGGACAAATCTTATAAATAAACCTGCGCTATGGCAGGTTTATTTCCCTGATAATACAAGTCGTCTTCTGACAATCGTCATTTTTGTTCCGAACATATTGTTGGTTTTTTGCATACATGAATGGGCTAACAATAATCTTTATAATCATCATTGTTTTAACAGCCGTTTATGGTCTCATAGAATTGATGATATCTTCCAGAAAAAATGCACGCAAATCGCAGCATGATAACTCTCAATCAACAAATAAAATATAAATCGAAATGATTATGGAAAACGAGGAGAACAAAACAAATGACAATAAGAAGAGACGGAACTTCCTCAAAGGGTTGCTCGCAGGAGGTGCAGTAATCGCCGGAGGGGGTGTGATCAAAAGTGTTTTCTTAGGTGGAAATGAAGCACATGCTTCAGGAGAAGTTGTCAAGGTACTGACAACAGGTGGAAAACTTATTGAAGTGGATAAAGGCAAGGTGGCGAAATCTTGCTGCAGTTCAGATTCATCAGGAGCCCACAGTTGTGAAAGTGTAGGAATTTCGAACGCGGAAGCACGTAGAGGAATACACGGAAAGAAATTTATTATGGTCATTGACCTTGCAAAGTGTGAAGGATGTGGTGCGTGCACAGAAGCATGTCAGAAAATGCACTATATTCCCACTGAAAGAGAATGGATTAAAGTTTTCAAAATTAAAGACAGTGAAAATTCTACTCCTTATTGGATGCCGAAACCTTGTTTTCATTGCGACAATCCACCATGCACAAAAGTTTGTCCGGTGAATGCCACATTTAAAAGACAAGATGGAATTGTACTTATTGATAATGATCGTTGTATCGGTTGTCGTTTTTGTATGGCAGCTTGTCCTTATTCAACACGGTTTTTCAATTGGCTTCCTCCAAAAGAAATTGCCGGATTAAAAGATGTGGTTTATTCTCCGGAACAAGGTTATCCCCGTAAAATCGGAACGGTCGAAAAATGCGATTTCTGTCCTCACATGATTCGTCATGGTAAAATGCCGTGTTGTGTTACTGCTTGTACAAAAGATGCAATCTATTTCGGTGATGAAAATGAAGATGCAGTTACCAGCAGCAGTGGAGAAACAGTTTGTCTCTCGCAATTATTGAAAGACAAAGCAGGATACAGATTTTTGGAAGATTTGGGAACTAAACCACGCGTATATTATTTACCTCCCAAAAACAGAAGATTCCCCGAACCAACGGAAGAAGAAGTCGAGAGACAATTAAAACCTGAGAATAAAAAAGTAAAAGAATCGGCGAAAGAACCTGTGAAAGAAACGAAAGGAATATAGTTCAATTAACAATTAACAATTAACAATTAACAATTAACAATGATTCTCTAACTCTCAAAAATAGAAAACAATAATATGGAGACAATTACAACAGATAAAATTGACATCAAAAAGGCGGAGGATAATCTTTTCAGAACAGTCGAAAAGATCGGACCGCTCGGACGTATTTCTATCGGGCTGCTCGCAATTATCTGCAGCTGGGGAGTGTTCGCATGGATATTTCAGTTAACGCACGGTTTGGGTGTTACTGCAATGCGGGATTATGTATCGTGGGGATTATATATTGCCACCTTCGTATTTTTTATCGGCATCAGTCATGCCGGTACTTTAATGTCTGCTATTCTCAGGATCACAGATGCAGAGTGGAGACGACCATTAACACGAATGGCGGAAGTCATCACAGTCGTCGCGTTAATGTTCGGAGGGATGATGCCGATTATAGATATGGGTCGCCCGGATCGCGTATTAAATATGTTTTTCTTCGGGAGAATTCAGTCACCCTTACTTTGGGATATTCTGTGTATCCTGACTTATCTGACGGGTAGTACATTGTTTTTATAT
Source organism: Bacteroidota bacterium (assembly GCA_023251595.1). Taxonomy (GTDB): domain Bacteria; phylum Bacteroidota; class Bacteroidia; order AKYH767-A; family JABDAW01; genus JAHEYM01. The sequence goes on along the minus strand of JAHEYM010000115.1, from coordinate 150 downwards.
CTGCCCGCAATTCCTGATATCGCGATGTGTCGTGACCGTTTTGCAAAATCGAATAATGTCGGTAAATTCAGAAAATGGATTTATAGAAAATTAGCAATGGGATGGAAAGGCACGAAAGAACAGTGGCACTTACTCGAAAAAGGAATGGGT
>JAHEYM010000487.1 GCA_023251595.1 Bacteroidota bacterium | reverse complement strand
CGGTTGCAATTACAGAAACATCCGTGAATGAAGAAGGTAAGTTTGGACAATCAATCAGATCATTGAATGCCGCAACAGGTAAGTCCCAAACATTTACCGGTTGAGTGATGGTAATTGTACAACCTGTGCTTGTGGTGATGATCAGAGTTGCATTAAACGGTCCGGGTCCGCTGTATGTATGGGATGGATTTTGAGTGTAATCGTGCGGGCTTCCATCGCCGAAATCCCAGTCCCAACCTGCGATTGTGCCGGATGGAAATGCAGAGCCGTCGGTGAAATTAGTGACAAATCCTTGACAGTTTGAAGTTGGTATAAAAGCAATAGTTAGTACGGGGTCAACAATAGTGAAACCACCAACACCGGTACATCCTGTACCATCCGTAACAGTAACAGAATATGTTCCGGCCGAAAGCCCGATCGCATCAGGTCCTATTTGTCCGTTTGCCCATGAATATGTATATGGTAGAGTTCCACCCGTTCCCGTAACGAGAATGCTACCGTCTGCAGCAAGAGGACAACTTGGATTCTGGGCAGTCACAAGAGTAACAGTTGGTGCGGGATTACAAACAATTGTTCCACCGGCAACACCTGTGCAACCATTCGCGTCAGTTACTGTACAGGAATAAGTGCCGCAGGCAAGATTTGATGCAACAGGACCATTCCCACCAGAAGGTGTCCACGCGTAGGTGAAAGGAGAAGTTCCACCGGAAACAATTGAGATAGTGAGGGAACCTGTATTCGATCCAATACAAATCGGGGGAGCGACCGGTATTGACAATGTCATTGGTGTGCTGGTCGTGACAGAATGAACAACCCATGAATAGATGATGTTATTCGGACAACAGAGCCATGGAACGCAAGAACATTGATTATGCTGACTGCAAAGGAGATGCACACAGCAATCATCGTAAGCATAAGGGGAACAGTCAATGGGACAGCAAATCTGACCACTTCCGCAAGGCGACTGAACGTTCGAAAGGAGGTACTGCCATTCTATCCAAGTGCAACAAGTGCCGGTATGTGAAGCTGTTACACCGGTCGGGCTAGATCCAGCGGGTGGATTTCCAACGGGTGGGCACGCAACCTGGGGTGTGGGTGGTGGACTGATCGAATTTTGTGGAGAATGATTATTGGGATTCTGAGTGTTATTCTGTGAACCGTCTACGTGGGCAAAATCACCGGTTTCAATCGGGGTTTCCATTAATCTTGAGAACACATTTCTACCATCCGACAGCACCTCGCGAACACGGTAATAGAAAACTCTTCCTCTCATTTGATCGGTATAAGAATCGTTGAAGAGAAGTCGACCAAAACCTCTTTCAGTACTGTAGAATATGCTGTTTTCGTAATTGTAACCTATTGGGAAATTATGAACATATACATCATACAGAGTATCGGTTCTTATTGTGCCGATCGGGAGATAAGTTACCAGATCCTCAGTCTTCTCCAAAACGTAATAAGAAACATGATCGTTGATGTTATGATCCCATACAATATGAATGTTATAGTTGTAAGCATTTGAATAAACAAACAGGTTATTGTCAGTAACATCCGGTCCTGAAGAGGAAAGTAATACATCAGACGGCAACTGTGCCATCATCCGACCACCGAAGACACAGCAAAAGACAATAAAGGCGAAAACTTTCATGTAAATATTCTTCATCGGAAGGCTGGTATTTGGAGGGAAGAGATTTAATCGATTGATAATGGTGCGAACACCAACGGGTAGTTGTTTCTTGAACTCAGATATAAATACTTCATTACTAGTCAGTTACACGCTTATTACATTGAAGATGAAGGAGAATCCTCAACGCTTACAAATGTGGAAATTAATTCGCAGACTTCCAAGCACTTTAAGCATTATTTTTTGAGAACTTATGCACCGCCTGGAATTGATAATTTGAATCCACAATGTAAAACTAGACTGAGCGTGGAGAAACATCAAAAGAATTAAATTAATATCATACGCGTTCAAATCAAGACAATCATAATTTACTACTGATTATCAATAATTTAACTAAAATAATATGCTTCGTTATCTTGTTAAAAGTTTTATTTTATAATCTTCGTATTTCATAATCCTGATAGCATGGTTTTCCATACCACAACCCTGACAACATGACTGAAAATGAGAAGAAAAACTTAATCCATCAAAAACCGCTGTTGAAAATGCCTTCTGAACATCTTGGTTATGTGACAATAATACCTGGGAAGCAAGTATCACGCTTTCATAACCACGGATAGCGATTAACGTTGGCATAAAGTGAAAACGGGATCGGAAATTGCGGGAAAATGATTTACATCTTTCGGATTCGGGGTCAGGAAAAGCTGAATTGAACCAGTGAAAATCCAGATTCTGAAGATGTTCAATGTCAAGAGTTTCAAAATTTTCCCAGTGAGGTAACCCGATTACGGTGAGATCGTAATCTGCACGAAGACTGTATAACTGCTCGACAATCTCGGGTACAATTACATCTTCCTGAGAAGGGATAATGATAATATTTTTTCCACCTGTGTCGAGCTTGCTTTTTAATTTCTCTATCCCGTCTTTGTAAAAATTAATTGATGCAACTGTATTTTGCATCCCGCTCTTCTTCCACGGTTTATTTATTTCATTCCGAAAAACAGAGTCCAATTCGAGTTCACTTTCGGTCCCGGTGGATAACGTCAGAATATTATCCATTAAAAAATGTTCGGAA
>JAHEYM010000114.1:746-10015 GCA_023251595.1 Bacteroidota bacterium | reverse complement strand
TTTCATTTTATCCAATCATATTTATTTCAACCCAATCACCTTTTTTATAGCATTCCTTTTCTTCTTTCAATTCAATAATACAATCAGCAATAGCAAATGAATCCATCCGATAACTTTCCTGACCCGACAAAATCCCAACCCCATCTCCGGATATTTTCCCCTTCAGAAAATATGTAAGACCGGCTGTCTTTGTAAAATCATTTGTTAAAGGCAATTTCGATTTTATCGATTGTTCCTTTCTTATAAATTTACGAATTGCAGGAATTATATATTCGTAGAAACAGGTCATTACTGCAGCGGGATTACCTAGCAATGCGAAAATTAAAGTATCTGCTTTCCGACCGAAGTAAAAAGGTTTTCCCGGCTTTTGTTTTACTTTATGAAATATTTGTTTTACTTCGCATTTATTCAGCGCACCGCACACAAAGTCATACTCACCAACCGAAGCACCACCTGTGAGGATGATTATATCGTTATGCAGGTTTTTATTTATTAAGTTCATTATTCTATTTTCGTCATCATCTACATTGTCAACTACGTAAGGCATAATGCCGATTTGAGCTAATGCGGCAGTCAAGCCCAAAGAGTTTGATTCATAAATTTTCCCTGGTGTAAGAACTTCACCCGCATTAATTAATTCATTTCCTGTCACAATAATACTTACGGAAGGTTTTGTAAACACTTTTACTTTTTCAATTCCAAGACCGGCCAGAAACGAGACCGAGGGTGCATTAATATATCGTCCATTTTCCAAAACAAGTTCATTTATTTTGGACTGAGAACCCTGAAGCCTGACATTAACTCCTTTCTTCAAGTCAGTATCTTTTATAAATATTTTGTCTTGATTTACAACTACCTTTTCCTGCACTACTACAGTATCTGTTCCCGGAGGGAGGGGAGCGCCGGTATAAATCCGGACTGCTTCCAATGGTTTTATTTTTTTTGCAGAATAATTTCCCGTTTGAATTTCTCCAGTCACAATCAATTCACTTTTCTGATCCCAATGTTCGAATGAAAACCCATAACCATCCATATTCGACTGATTAAATGGAGGATTATCAATTGGTGATGTGATAGATTCTGCCAAAATACATCCTACGGCGTCGGGTAATGAAACCTCAGAAATGCGATACATTTCGCAATTTCTCAATATCAGTTCTTTTGCTTCAATTACACTAATCATTTCATATAAAGTCAACCTCCAATATTTATCATGCTTCTGTTATTAATTTGCGATGCGTCGGTACTTTCATATATATGTGTGAACTGTCCACCCAGAAATTCTTCTTTACTTGCCAGACATAGTCGAATGATTGGAACTATATCTTCCCCTCGCCGAAAAGCTCCGAGAATATCAGCTTCGTTTTTTGAGAAAAGACAGTTTTTCATTTTACCGTCAGTGGTTAGACGCATTCGATTGCATTCGCTGCAAAAAGGTTCGCTCATTGTGCTGATGATTGCAAATGAACCTCTGAACTCGGGGATAAAATATTTTGCTGAAGTTTGATGTTTTTCATCCGACAGTTTAAGGAAATTATATGATGACGAAATGAGTTCCAACATTTCATGGCGCGAAAAAACTTTTTCTTTACTCCATAAATTCCCCGAGAACGGCATAAATTCTATAAATCTGACCTGAATCGGTTCATTTTTCGTCCACTCAACAAAGTCCGGAATCTCATGATGATTGACATTTTTTATAACTACCATATTCACTTTTACACGAATTTCATTCTTCAACAATAATTCTATATTGTTTTTAACACGATGAAATTCATTACGACCACTGATAAATAAATTAGTTTTCTCATCAAGCGAATCTAAACTAACATTCACGGATTTAATACCTGCTTCTTTAAAGACATCAATATATTCATGAACAAAAACGCCATTTGTTGTGAGGGAAATCTCAACAGGATATTTTGAAATAAGCCGGATAATTTCTTTTGCATCTTTTCTTAATAACGGTTCCCCACCCGTGAGCCGGATTTTATTTACGCCCTCTCCCACAAAAACCCGTATGATCGAATTAATTTCTTCCGCAGACATTTTTGTTTTACCTGAACAATATCCCTTTGGCAGATCCACCGGATTGCAGTAGGAACATCGCAGGTTACATTTATCTGTCAGTGATATCCGCAAATAGTTGTGGATACGGTTGTGTGAATCTGTTAACATTTCAGGAATTCAATTATATGTAAATATCAGGCATTACAGAGAATTATATTATGACATTTATCATATTTTGAACTGACTTACTCTATTTTGGTTCATACCTGAATAAATGGTACTTTTGACCTGATACTTAGATTCTCTCAATATGCGTATCCTGCTTACAGGCGCCAATGGTTATATAGGCACACGTCTCCTCCCGCTTCTTGTGGAGGCGGGACATGAGGTTACTTGTGTGGTCAGAGAAAGTATTCGTTTTCAACCTAAAAGCGATTTGCTTAAAAGGATTTCAATAATTGATTTTGATTTTTTGCATCATGGTAAAATTGAAGATTGTTTCGGCGGAAAAAAATTTGATGTGGCCTATTATCTGATTCATTCATTAAAAGATACTTTTATTTCTTTGGAAGATCACGAAAAAAATTCTGCTGAATGTTTTGTGCAGGTAGCAAAACTAACCGGTGTAAAACAATTAATATATCTTGGAGGAATCAGCAACGCGAGCGCGTTATCCGCGCATTTGAGTGCCCGTAAAATTGTCAAATCTATTTTGCTGAATTCCGGAATTCCGTTTACAATTCTTGAAGCGGGAATAATTGTTGGGTCAGGTAGTGCATCGTTTGAAATTATTCGTGATCTCGTTGAAAAGTTACCCATCATGATTGTGCCAGGCAGAATTAATTCAAAATGTCAACCCATTGCTATCCGAAATGTAATTCAATATCTCTGTGGTTCTATTATGAATGAAAAAACATTCAACAAAACATTTGAAATTGGTGGTCCCGACGTTTTGAGTTACAAAGAAATGATGCTGCAGTTCGCTGAGGTAAGAGGTTATAAACGGTATATTATTACAGTCCCTTTTTTAACTACGCGGATTGCCTCATCGTGGCTGTATTTTGCAACGTCAACAAATTTTACGATTGCCCGTCAATTAATTGAGAGTTTGAAGAACGATGTGGTCTGCAAGGATAATTCAATTCACGATATTATGCCGATTGAACTAATTCCCTATAAAGAAGCGATCCGTCTTGCATTTCAAATGATCAAACAGAATATGGTCGTCTCAACCTGGAAAGATGCCTCGACCAGCACGCTTCATCATCTCGATATAAATGATTATGTGGAAGTGCCTTCACATGGTTGTTTCAGAGACCGGAAGTGGGTGGAAATTGATGAGGATAAGGTAGGTGAAGTGGCAGATCGATTTTTTGGAATTGGTGGAAAACATGGCTGGTATTACGCAGACATTTTATGGAGGATGCGTGGAATAATTGACAGAATATTTGGTGGAGTTGGCCTGAAGAGAGGGCGTAGAAATGAAGATGAGCTGCGACCTGGCGATGCTCTCGATTTCTGGAGAGTTATTTTGGCGGACAGGAAAAATCACCGTCTTTTATTATTCGCTGAAATGAAAGTACCGGGTGAGGCATGGTTGGAATTTTCAATTGTAAAATTTCATAATCATTATATCTTTAAACAAGTCGCCACATTCAGACCACGCGGAATACCCGGTCGGAATTACTGGTATTTAATGCTCCCATTTCATTTCTTTATTTTCAAAAATATGCTGAAGAAGATTGCCGGAGATGCAAAGGTTCATTTCAATCCTGCCTGAATTATATTCTAAAACTGATAAATATCATGTTTTATTTCTGAATTTATTGCGATTTTTGTGTAAAGCATTATCACCTTTGAGGGTTTCTATCCTTGCTTATTGTTTCTTCTTTTGCATGTTGGAAGTTTGCAACTTGAGTGCTTGTGGCTTTCATTTTGTTCCTTTTGGCGCTGACTGGAGGAAGCCATTACTTTATAGCAATTATCAGTTCGCACAAACAGGTAGAAATTTTGGCTTTCTTCAATATAACAGAGCATTCCAAAGAAATTTTGTATTGGAACAACCTTATCCCGATCAGCCTCCTACCGCAACATTGCATGAAAATATTTCAACTAAAAACATTTTCAGTAGAGTTTATTCATCTCATCGTTTCCAAATTAATCTTGCATTAAGTCAATCCGATATCAGGTTTGAGGGACTTTCAGAAGTCGGAGTTAATTCATTACATGGTTGGTCATCCAGTGAAATTTCCGTTTACGGAAATTTATTGTTATATGAATATTCCGAGCATAATTATCATAGTTACGTGTTCTTTGATTACGACGCACAAACTTCAATATTCTCAAAACATGGTTTGGACCACACCATAGGTTGGCTTAATTATGAGTTGGAAAAAATTTCCCCCCGACTATTACCAGGTAACTATGGCAATAATATTTCATGCGGACTAACAACCCTTTTTGACTTCGACAAATTTCAGCTTTTTGCAAATGCACACATGACGCATTATACAAATAATAAAAGCATATTTATCTTTGGTCGCGAAATAAATCTTTCTGCAAATGTAAGTTATAAAACACCGGATCATCATTCTATTCGTCTAAAATTAGGTGGCGGTTTTTTCTACGAATCCGCTACCCCTGATCTGATGATCGATGGTGGAAAAAATATTTTGAATCCTCCTTGTGGTCTTGCCAAAGGGAGTGATTTATTTATTTCCGGGAGGATGAATGTTGAATTTAAACAAATCACTTTTTTTGTGGTGTATGATTACCCTCTGATTCAAAAGAATTTTTCGGAACATCAATTATATAATCAGAATGTTATTACCACCGGAGTTGGATTTAGCTTTTTATGAATGAATCATCTCATCACTTCGGACTGACAGACGAAGAAGTTAAATTAAACAGAGCGCGTTTCGGTTCCAATATATTTGAACGGAAAAGGGAATATCGTATTTTGCAAGTAATCAGAGAAATTGTTCTTGAACCACTTTTTTTAATTCTGGTTTGTGCAGCTTTTATATATTTTATTATTTGTGAATATAATGAAGGGATCATTATGCTCATCGCACTGTGTTTTGTATCCGGAATTTCTTTGTATCAGGAAAACAAAAGCCGGAATGCCGTTGATGCTTTAAAAAAACTATCTGCATGTCAGGCAAAAGTTATTCGCAATGGCAAGGTGAGCGAAATCGCTCCGGAAGAACTTGTAATGCAGGATATAATTATGCTGGAAGATGGAAATATTGTTCCTGCTGATGCCAATATTATTGAGGCGCACGATCTCTCAGTGAATGAAAGTATTCTGACCGGAGAATCGCTTCCACTGGCAAAAGATTCGCAGGGGTCGAATAATATTGTTTTTCATGGAACAATGGTAATATCGGGATCTTGTGTCGCCCGGGTAGTTGCGATTGGAAAGGAAACTGCACTGGGAAAAATCGGTCAATCGTTGGAGGATATTGAAGTTGTCAAAACACCTCTGCAACGACAGATTAAAAGTTTTGTGCAGTCGATGGTAGGCGTCGGAGTCGTTGCTTTTATTTTGGTCTGGGCTATTAATTATTATATATCAAAGAGTATTTTACACGGACTATTACACGGATTAACCTTGGCAATGTCCGTATTACCCGAAGAAATTCCGGTTGCTTTCAGCACTTTCATGGCTTTAGGAGCATATCATCTTTATAAGAAGAAAGTAATTGCAAGAAGTCCGCATACTGTTGAAACCCTGGGCGCCGCTACAGTTATTTGTGTGGACAAAACAGGTACCATTACCGAAAGTGAAATGGAAATTTCTGCCATATATGATTATAGAGAAAACAAAGTCTACGATTATACAATTCAACCCTTAAATTTCAATGTTGTACTCGAATATTCCATGTGGGCATCGGAAAGCCGACCGTTTGATAACATGGAAAAATCAATTCATAAGAGTTATGCTGCTGTTGCTCCGGATGATAAACGTCAGCGTTTTACTATGATAAATGAGTACCCCTTAAGTGGAAAACCTCCAATGATGACGCACATTTTCAGCGACGGTGATTCGAAAAATATTATTGCATGTAAAGGTGGTGTGGAAGGAATTCTTCAACAAAGTAAATTATCGGATGAAGACAAGTTGGGTATATTAAACATTTCAAATAAATTTCATGCAAAAGGATTTCGTGTTCTCGCAGTTGCAAAAGCAAGTTCAGATTTACAGAATTTACCTATCTCCCAACACGATTTCGAATTTGAATTTTTAGGACTGATTGCTTTTTATGATCCACCGAAGAAAAATATGACTAAAATTCTTGAACAATTCAGTGCTGCCGGAATTTCTGTAAAAATGATTACCGGAGATCATCCGGAAACTGCTCTTGCAATTGCAAATCAGATTCGTCTTAAAAACAGTTCTGAAGTATTAACAGGAATTGAAGTCCTGAAAATGGATGAAACTGAACTGAAGAAAAAAGTTGTTTCAGTTAATATTTTTGCGAGAATGTTCCCCGACGCAAAATTAAAGATTATTGAAGCACTGAAAGCAAATGGCGAGGTGGTAGCAATGACAGGAGATGGCGTGAACGATGGACCTGCTCTTAAAGCATCTCATATTGGTATCGCCATGGGGATGAGAGGTAGTGAAATTGCAAAAAACGCGGCATCTCTCATTCTAATGGACGACGATCTCACGCACATGGTGGACGCAGTCGCGCTCGGAAGACGAATTTATGAGAATTTTAAAAAAGCAGTACAATATATTATTTCTATACATATACCGATTATTTTAATTGTCACTATACCGCTTCTGTTTTTTTGGAAATTCACTGATTTCTTTTCTCCGATTCATGTTATTTTTCTGGAATTAATTATGGGGCCAACATGTTCCATCATTTTTGAAAATGAACCAATTGAAGCGGATTCGATGCAAAAACCACCTCGAAAAATGAGTGCCTCACTCTTTTCACTTCGCGAATTAATACTTAGTATCATACAAGGTCTTTTAATAACAATGGTATCTCTGGGTTTGGGTTTTTATTACATGCGAATGGGTCACAATGAATCCCATGTTAGAACCATTATTTATTCAACGTTAATTTTCTCCAACCTTTTTCTGACACTGGTGAATAGATCTTTTTATTATTCAATATTAACAACAATTCGTTATAAAAACAAATTGGTTCCCATGGTGTTGGCGATATCTCTTCTTGTTCTTTTTCTGTCCATATATACTGCTCCTATCCGAAATATATTTCAGTTTGAAGCTCTGAATCTCAGGGAATTGTGTCTTTGCTTTCTTGCAGCTTTTTTTGGTGTGATGTGGATTGAAGTTTATAAATTAATTAAACTATCAAAGAATTAGAGTTCATCAACCCGGTAACCTGATCCAACCAGCCATTGATTTATTTAGAGTCGCACCCAAAGAGCCCAAACTGAGTAAACATGATATATATCATGTTTCGATTCTTTGTTTTTTAGCATTTTTGTATTGTGTCAACACTTATAACATCAATTGAATGAACCGTTCGTTATTTGTAAAATATATTCTTCCATTCATTGAATGGTACGCATTGTTAATTTTCACCGCTCTCTTCATTGATTATTTTCTTCACCGTTATCAATTAATTGCTGTTGGCAGATATCTTGGAAGTATTGGTTCACTTAGTATTGTTATATCGTTTGTTTATTCTTTACGGAAGCGATCCATTATTAAAACCGGCTCACCAAAATCTCTTCTGGTTTTACATGAATATCTGGCATGGATCGGCTCGATAATGATACTTGTTCATGCCGGCATTCATTTTAATGCAATACTACCTTGGCTGGCAATTCTGATGATGCTGGTTGCAGTAGCAAGTGGATTAATTGGAAAATTTCTTCTAAAAAAAGCAAATGATTCATTGAACGAGCGAAAACAACGGATGCTGAAAGAGGGTCTGAGTATAGAGGAAGTAGAACGGAAACTTTTTTTCGATTCCATTACGGTCGATTTGATGAAGAAATGGAGAAAAGTTCATTTACCAATAACAATGGTTTTGGGAATTCTTGTTCTGTTACATGTTCTTACGATTATTATGTTTAGCGCATGAAAAGGATCATTGTTTTGGTCATATTAATATCATTTACGCTCCTCATGAAAGAATTTCCGTTCATCATGCTGAACCCGGGCGATTTGCAACAAGCACATCAGGATTTGAAGGATAAATGTTTTTCTTGCCACGAACCGTTTCTAGGAATAAGTTCAACCAAATGTATTGCCTGTCATCCGCTTGTTGAAATTGGGAAGGATTCACCAAAAGAAAGAAATAGTGATTCCGCGAAAAATAAAATTTCATTTCATCAACAGCTGAAAGAACAGAAATGTACTGCCTGTCACCTGGAGCATAAAGGGCTAGCCTCTGATAAAGCAAAAATAAAGTTTGCACATGATCTTTTATCATCGTCTTTACGATCAGATTGTAATAATTGTCATGGGAAGCCTCTGGATAAAATACATACTATAATTTCAGCTTCATGTATAAGTTGTCACAATACAAATGGCTGGAAATCACAAGTAAAATTTGATCACTCGCTTCTGCAAGCCGCTGATAAAAATAATTGTTCATCATGTCATACCAAACCGGATAATTTATCGCATAATAAATTTACAAGCAATTGTAATCAATGTCATAATGCGAATAAATGGGTTCCGTCTTTGTTTGATCATTCAAAACATTTTCGTTTTGATAATCAGCATAATGCTGCTTGCGTAACTTGCCACCCAAACAACGACTGGAGTAAATATACATGCTACGGTTGTCATAAGCACAATGAGACAAAACTTGCCAAAAAACATAATGAACATGGGATATATAATTTTAATAATTGTACAGCATGCCATAGGAGCGGAAATGAGCATGAGATAGAGAGAAGCGGAAATTCAGGTGAACAAACCAAGCAAAAGGAATTAAATGGGGTGAAGGAGTATATTAAATCAACAGAGAAAAAAGGACGAGAAGACCATGAAAAGAAACGGTATAAGGATGATGATAACTGAGCAGAGAAAACTTCAAAAAAATGATAAATATCAGTTGAAAAATCAAAAACAGGTTATATCTTTGCAAAAAGGATATACAATATCAATTAAGTTACACAATAATATATTTCAAATGGAACCTCATTTCTACAATGTTAATGTCGCATGGAATACCGATAGGAAAGGCGAATTAACTTCACCCGAAATATCAAATGGCTTCGAAGTCGCTACACCACCCCAATTTCCGGGTGGAATGGAA
>JAHEYM010000114.1:0-736 GCA_023251595.1 Bacteroidota bacterium | reverse complement strand
CTGTTTTATGACTACTTTTCTCGCTATTGCGGCAAATTCAAAGCTGGAATTCAGCTCTTTTGTTTGTTCTTCCAAGGGAAAATTAGAACAAGTGGAAGGAAAGTTTTTAATGACTGCTGTAATACTGGAACCTACGCTGACACTTATACACCCGAGCGATTTGGAGAAGGCGGAACGGGTACTACAGAAATCAGAAACTGCCTGTCTGATCACTAATTCTGTGAAAGCCGCAGTTTCAATGATTCCAAATATTATATTTGCAACTCTACCCACCACACCACTTCCGGAAACAAAAGAGGTTCATAATTAATTTAATATAAGACATGAAATCTAATTTTCAATTTGCACTTTTAAATCTGGTCTTTTTCGCAGGTTTAAGCATTACTTCCTGTCAGAACAATACCAACCAAACGCAACAGGCCCAGGCGGATGCTAAAGGCGGAAAGCTTGATATATCTTCATTTGAGAAAAAACTTAATGATACAAAAGACGGTCAGATACTGGATGTCAGAACAGCTGAGGAATATTCCGGCGGGCATCTTAAAAATGCAAAAAATATCGATTGGAATGGAGACCACTTCGAAGCAGATGCGCAAAAACTGGATAAAACAAAACCGGTCTTCGTATATTGTCTGGCAGGTGGAAGAAGTGCAAGTGCTGCGGGCAAAATGAAAGAACTGGGTTTCAAAGAAATCTATGAGATGCAGGGCGGAATGAGAGAATGGAATAAAGCCGG
>JAHEYM010000486.1 GCA_023251595.1 Bacteroidota bacterium | reverse complement strand
CGCATAATCTTTGCAATATCTTGTGAATAAAGAGGAGCGGAAAGACCGAACTTCACGCCGTTTGCAATTTCTACTGCTTCATCAAAATTCTTTGCACGAATAAGTGAAATAACCGGACCAAAAATTTCTTCTTGTGCGATTCTCATGGTCGGAGTGACATTCCCAAAAATTGTAGGTTCTACGAAAAACCCTTTTGCAAGTGCACCTTCAGATAATCGTTTCCCACCTTTTAATAATTTGGCGCCGTCGGTTTTGCCAATTTCAATATACGAAAGAACAGTGTTCAATTGGCTTTCATCAACGGAAGGTCCCATATCTACTGAGGCATCCATGCCGTCTCCGACTTTATATTTTTCGAGACGGTTGAGTAACATTTCAGTAAATTTATCTGCAATTTATTCTTCTAATATTACTCTGCTCGCCGCTGTACAACGTTGTCCTGTTGAACCGAATCCGCCGGCGATTGCACCTTCAACAGCAAGCGCAATGTCAGCATCGGCAAGGATAATTAACGGATTTTTACCACCCATTTCACACTGTACACGAATACCACGTTTCGATGCTTGCGTGTATAACGCACAACCTACATCGTTCGATCCTGTAAACGAAATGCCGTGTATATCGGGATGATTAACGATCTCATCTCCAACAACACTGCCACTTCCGAAAACCATATTTAACACACCCGCAGGAAACCCGGCTTGTTCAAATATTTCAACAATCTTTACCGCAGTTAACGGTGTTAATGATGCGGCTTTAAACACAACGGTATTTCCTGCTACAAGCGCCGGGGCTATTTTCCAAATTGGTATAGCGACAGGGAAATTCCATGGCGTAATTAATCCCATGGCACCGAGTGGTTGACGAATCGTATAAATAAAAGTATTGGGTAATTCAGAAGGAATAGTGGAGCCTCGCATTCTTCGACCTTCACCGGCGGTGAATTCCATAATGTTAATGGCTCGCATTATCTCACCCTTCGATTCACGAAGAATTTTACCCTCTTCTTTTGTCAGAATGGCGGCTAATTCATCAATATGATCTTGTAAGAGCAACATAGCCTTAAACATCATTTTGCCGCGAATAGGGGCGGGAGTGTTCTTCCACTTGGGGAACGCTTCTTTTGCGGCGGCTATTGCGGCTTTTGTTTCCTCCCGCGTTGACAGAGGAGCATAACAAAGGATTTCATCGGTATTTGCAGGGTTTGTGTTTGCAATGGTTTTTCCGCTTGCTGATTCAACCCATTTACCGTTAATATAATTTTTTACAGTTGGTATATTGCTCATAGTCTTTTCTTATTAGTACGTAAATAAAACAGTTAGGTCTCAGAATTCAAAAAACAATGAACGCTGAGACCTAAAATACAAAATAATTACTTTGTTAGAATTATCTTTTTCATCCCGGAAAATGTTCCGGCATTTAAATGACAGAAATAGATACCACTGGGTAGCGCCGATGCATCAATAGTAGCACGATACTTACCCGGCGCTTGTTCTTGATTAATAAGAGACATTACTTCATTACCAAGCACATTATATACTTTTAATGAAACATAATTTGCTGTTGGGAGATCGTAATCAATTGTCGTTGTCGGGTTAAATGGATTAGGATAATTTTGATGTAATGTAAACTGAGCAGGGATTCCCGATTCTCGTTCCGATATTCCCGTTACAGTGATATTAATAATCACGCCTGTCTGTCCTGCGTGCGCAGTAACACCGGTAATAAAATAATTAGGACCTAAATTGTTTACCCAAAGGCTGTAATTATACAATTTATTGGAAACAGGAAGCGAAAAATTCCCTGTAGCTGAATCAATATGAGTTGAAGTATATCCTGAGTCTTGAACCGAGCCTGAAACTTGCATTGACATCCCCGGCGGATTTCCATTAACTCTTACAGTACCCTGAATAGTTGAGTTCACACTATACGCAACAAGATTATAAAAAAGACTATCAGTATTGTGAATTCCATGAACTACTCTTTGGGCAGCTATATATGGTGGGTTACTAATGTTTTCATCAAATGATGACTGTAAATTAAAATCATCATTCGACAATTCACCTGCTAATAAACCAATATTAAAATATCCGGAACCATCAGTATTTGATTGGCGATTAAAGCTTGAATTATTCATCCCGTGGAGATTTACATTAACGCCGGAGAGTGCACTGCCATTTTCATCTTTGAGATATCCCACAACTTTGGCGGCTGATGAAACAAATGAGAAATCAAATCCGGAATGGTTCCCGGTAATAGTAACTTCATAATCACTTGGTGAACATACATTAGGTGGAAATGGGTTGTAATGATCAGCCAATCGTACTCTCCAAGGGTTCCCCGCTGTGTCTGCATTCATTTTAATTGCATAATAACCTGTGGAATCGGTAATTGCTTCCCAAAAATTGGGCTGATGCTGTTCATTTCGATTTAACTGAACAAATACATATCGGGGGCTTTTTCCTGTAGGAGCCGTAACATATCCCGAAATAGTATGTGCAGGAGAGGTAAGTGGTGTTATTGTTCCATGTCTGGTTATAGTCGTTCCACCCTGACTAAATTGCATAACCCAATTCCCGGGCGCAAATCCAAGATCAAACGCAAACTCGACGTGGCCGTTCACTAAACCATCCATATCAGATGGTCCATTATTACCACTCGTGTCGCCATCGGTTTCTTCAAAACTCACTCGTTGTTTATC
>JAHEYM010000485.1 GCA_023251595.1 Bacteroidota bacterium | reverse complement strand
CTGATTTATCTGTTACCGGACAATATATGGTTCATCTTGGAAAAGAGATTCATGTGAATGAAGGCGATGTAAATGCTCCATTGTATTTCGCAAAAGAATTAACTTTCGAAGGACATTTACTTCTGACATTTTCTATGAATATCCGAATTAATTGAATCAGAATATTGCAAAATAATTGAGATACTGCGTTTTCAGACCTCATCCCCAACCCTTCTCCCACGGGAGAAGGGAGTTTTTCATCCCTCTCCGTCGGGAGAGGGAACGAGGGTGAGGGAAGAATCTGCGAGCAAACAATACGATGTAAATAAAAAGAAAAACCCAATATGAAAAACCTAGCCATATTAATTCTTTTAATTCTCTCCGTCAAAATGACAAAAGCGCAGACAGAAGAATTCGTGTATCCCGGATTAATCAGAACACAGGGAACACTCTGTGCAGGAAGTATGCTTCAACAAAAAGTTACACACTTTTATTTTCATGGAGCTTTGGAAGGATATCTGAATAAATTAATTTCTTTTACGGGTGAAAATTATATTCATCTTGGAAATACATCTCCCGATTTCGCTTATCCTGTTTCACATTCTCTTTTTTTTGGATCGAATATTCACTATGTAAAAGACAGACTCGATATATATATAGGTATTCAACCGGGAGTTTGTTATGCACATCTGAAAAATCTGAACCTGATTCAAATTCCGGAAACAACATTCGACTCTTGGTCATTGAACCCTTTGATTTCGGGGACTGTCGGATGCAATTTCTTTGTCAGTAAATTATTCGACTTTTTTGTGAATGCAAGAGTCATACATGGAAATTATCTTTCCCAGATAAAATTTACCGACAATCAAGTATCGTCGATGGGACATGGTTTTCAAGTGCCACTGGATGAAATTCGTATCTCAGCAGGCTTGGGTTGGCATTTTGGGAAAATATAGGCTTTTCCTCTCACCTCGCGTGAGATTATGCACTGGTATTCATTTCGGGATTATTTTTCTCCCTTCCCTTTTTGGGGAAGGGCCGGGGATGGGGTTACGCTGTCATCACCTCGTTCTTAAATCTTTTTCTCGCATTTTCGTCGAGAATGATTTTACGGAGACGGATGGATTTCGGAGTGACTTCAACATATTCATCATCCTTTATATATTCCATCGCTTCTTCTAAAGAAAAACGAATAGGAGGAGGAAGAGTCGTTTTTTCATCCGAGCCGGAAGCACGCATATTCGTGAGTTGTTTTTTCTTCGTAACATTAATCACGATATCTGCTCCTCTCGAACATTCACCAATAATCTGTCCGGTATATACTTCTTCAAAAGGGTCAACAAAAAAACTTCCTCTATCCTGTAATTTATTTAATGCATACGCAATCGCCTGTCCCGTTTCCATGACGATCAGAGAACCATTTGAACGTCCGATCATATCACCTTTCCATGGTTGATATTCCATGAAACGATGTGCAATTACGGCTTCACCTTCGGTAGCTGTGAGAATTGGATTTCTGATTCCGATTAAACCACGCGCAGGGATCACAAATTTCAAAATAATTCTGTCGTTGCGCGAAGTGATATCCAAAATATCGCCCTTCCTTTTTGATACAATCTCTATAACTTTACCTGAAAAAGCATCAGGTACGTGAACGGTTAATGATTCAACAGGTTCATGTTTTTTACCATCAATTTCTTTCACCAATACCTGCGGCTGTCCGAGCTGAAATTCATATCCTTCACGACGCATCGTTTCAACTAAAATAGAAAGATGTAAAATACCTCTACCATAAACTAAAAACTTATCGGGAAAAGCAGTCTCCTCAACTTTGAGTGCAAGATTTTTTTCGGTCTCTTTGAATAGTCGATCGCGAATATGACGTGATGTTACAAAGGTTCCTTCCTTTCCTGCGAACGGTGAGTTATTAATTGTGAAAACCATACTCATTGTAGGTTCGTCCATGTGAATAGGAGGTAGTGCTTCAGGATTTTCAAAATCGGCGAAGGTATCTCCGATTTCAAATTCCTTATCACATAACACGGCACATATTTCACCCGTTTCAACTTCCACTTTTGTTTTTTCTTTCCCCATTCCTTCAAACAGGAATAATTCTTTCACCACACTTTTTAAAATTCGGCCATCAGCTTTCATAATCGAAATTTGCTGACCTGCTTTTATCGAACCACGCATCACACGACCCACCGCGATACGCCCGATGTATGAGGAGTAGTCGAGCGAGGTAACCTGCATTTGCAGTGTTCCGGGAACGACAACCGGTGGTACAAAATATTTAATAATTGTATCGAGTAAATAAGTGATATCCGTGGTTGGTTTTTTCCAATCTTCCGACATCCATCCTTGTTTTGAAGAACCGAAAACGACAGGGAAATTTAATTGCTCGTCGCTGGCATCGAGACTAAGCATGAGATCAAAAACTGCTTCGTGAACCTCGTCGGGAGTGCAATTCGGTTTGTCAACTTTATTGATGACCACGATAGGTTTCAAACCCAATTCGAGTGCTTTTTGGAGTACGAAACGGGTTTGAGGCATCGGTCCTTCGAATGCATCAACGAGTAATAACACGCCATCAGCCATATTAATGACACGTTCCACTTCACCCCCAAAATCGGAGTGACCAGGGGTATCAATAATATTGATCTTTGTATCTTTATATCTGACCGCTACATTTTTCGCGAGGATTGTGATGCCGCGTTCACGC
>JAHEYM010000113.1 GCA_023251595.1 Bacteroidota bacterium | reverse complement strand
CAAATTTCCACTCCAATTATTGAAGAAATATGTAATTTTTGTAATATGACAGAATATATTTGCTATAGTTTCAATTCAATAGAAATTATACCTTTGCGGATTCAAAATCAAATCTAAAAGCTATGAGCGCAATACTCGATCTTTCAACAGGAGAAGAAGTCCTGAAATCATTGCCATGTCAATGGATGAAGTCTAAAATGAACATGCGTCAAGGTAAACTTTACCTCACCAGCAAGCGATTGGTTTTTGTTCAGGATGCCAATCCATTCGCGGGTCTTTTACTCAAACTGTTCGTTAAAAAAACCAACGCTCACGCTGCCGTTGATGTCAATCTGAAAGACATTAAAAGCATCTCGAACGAGAACCTCGGTTTTGTAAAAGGTGCGATGTTGGTGAATTACGGCGATCAGTCAACGCATTTTGCGCTGCATAAAGATTGTGATAACTGGATTGAAGCAGTGAAAAAAGCGAAGAATTAGTGGTTAGGTGTTAGGGGTTAGGGGTAAGTGCAGTGATCATGAAAGATTCAATTTGATTATCATTTATTCTGTACTTCAAATATTTTTCAACTTTTCAACCGTCCCCCCATTTGGGGGCAGGGGGCATTCATTCAAGATACCCAAACTTCCCGGAGTTCAAATCATCAAACGCCTGAAGAATCTCTTCCTTGGTGTTCATAACAAAAGGTCCATGTGAGTAGATAGGTTCATTGATGGGTTCTCCATCGAGGATGAGCAAAATACTATCCTTCATCGCCTTTACTGTGATACCATCTCCTTCGTGCTTGAAAAGAATAAAATGATCGGCAGAAATTGGTGCTGAATCGTTCACTGTTACCTTTCCCTCAACCACAAGAATTCCTGTATTATGTTTTGGATCGAAGTTGAACTCCGCCTCACCACCCGCGTTCACCTTCATGTTGAATAAATTTAATAGTGAGAAAGTCGAGGCGCTGCCGAAAATTTTATTTTCCCCCTCTCCAACCCCCTCCCCCTTTTGGGGGAGGCTGGGAGGGGGCGGGGGAGGTTGGGAAGGGGTTGGGAGGCTGGGAGGGGGTGGGGAGGTTGCGTGGGGTAAATACTCGCCGGCAATAATTTCAATCACGCCTTTTCCATCAGGCAGTTGATACTTGTTGATGTTTTTATTCTCAAGACTCTGATAGCCGGGTGTCGTCATCTTATATTTTGAAGGCAAATTCACCCAAAGTTGAATCATCTGAAACGGACCGCCTTTTCTGCTGAATTCCTGCTCATGATATTCTTTGTGAAGTATTCCGGAACCCGCCGTCATCCATTGAACATCTCCCTCGCCAATTACTCCACTGTTTCCTGTACTGTCGTAATGCGCCACTTTACCCGCATAAGCAATGGTCACGGTTTCAAAACCACGGTGGGGATGAACTCCCACACCTCTTGGGTTTTCTCTGGGTGAAAACTCAATTTTCGAATTGTAATCCAGAAGAAGAAAAGGACTCATCCTAGAAATATCAATCGAAGTCCCCATTGGGAAAAAATTATGCACTCTGAAACCATCACCTACCATGTGGGGTGCCGGTGGTGAAAAAACTGCTTCAATGATTTTGGGTGAAGTTTTCATTTCTGTATTAATTTCGTTTTACCCCTCCCTATTTGGGGAGGGGCAGGGGTGGGGTTATTTTGGTGAAGATTTAATCTGTAATATTAGTAAATTATTGCGAAGTTTGACCTCTAAATTAAAATCATGAAAAACTCCGACGAATCTTCAAAATCACGACGCGAATTCCTGAAAAAATCTTCGATTCTTGCCATCGGCGGAATCGGTGTAATATCTTCTTCGAATCTTATTGGTTCCCCGAGCCTTGGTGACTCACTATTCTTTCCACCGAAGAGTGAATTTACTTTACCCCCGCTGGGTTATGAATTCAATGCATTGGAACCATATATCGATGCGAAAACGATGGAAATTCATTACACGAAACACCATCAGGCTTATGTCAATAATCTGAACAAAGCAATGGGTGAGAATAACATTCTTGTTGACACCATCGATGAACTCCTCCGTCGCATATCAGCTTATCCTGCCACGGTTAGAAATAATGCAGGGGGACACTATAACCATTCGCTATTTTGGGAATTGATGAAACCTTCCACAGGCGGAACAAATAGCGGAAAGGCAGGTGAGGCACTCATCTCGACTTTCGGCTCACTCGAAAATTTTATGACAAAATTCTCCGCAGCAGGTATGGGACGCTTTGGTTCCGGATGGGCTTGGTTGGCTGTGTCTGACGGAAAACTGGTAATCGGAAGTACTCCAAATCAGGATAATCCGCTCATGGATAATTCGGAGTTTAAAGGCACACCCATTCTTGCACTGGATGTCTGGGAACATGCGTATTATCTTCAGTACCAAAACAGAAGAGCCGATTATATTGCGAAATGGTGGAATACCATTAATTGGAATAAGGTGAATGAATTGTTTTCAAAACTGTAGAGGCGTTGCATACCTGTAGAGACATTGTATGCAACGTCTCTACCCATTGTTAATTGTTAATTGTTAATTGTTTTGCGGATCACCACGATACAAAGTAATATTATTTGGGAGGATATTAATTCCAATCTTTTTTCTTTTGGGGAGAAGATATTATTAATTCCTGAAAAGTCAACCGATTTAATTATTTTACCCGAGATGTTCAATACCGGCTTTACCATGAATGCAAAAAAAATGGCCGAGAAGATGGACGGTCCAACGCTGACATGGATGAGAGATCTGTCTGCGAAAAAAGATGCAGTAATTACGGGTAGCTTAATTATTGAAGATCAGGCGAAATATTACAACAGGTTAATCTGGATGCAACCCGATGGAGAATGTCGGTATTATAACAAACGACATTTATTCCGGATGTCTGAAGAAAATCATATATATACACAAGGACATGATCGTTTGATTGTAGATTGGCGGGGATGGAAAATTTGTCCGATGATTTGTTATGACTTACGTTTTCCGGTGTGGTGCCGAAATCGTAATGATTATGATTTATTAATTTATGTAGCAAACTGGCCTGAACGGAGAAATTATCCATGGAAACAATTGTTGATTGCACGGGCGATTGAAAATATTTCTTATGTTGCGGGTGTGAACAGAATCGGGGAAGACGGTAATTCTATATATCATTCGGGCGATACGGCAATTATTGATTATAAGGGTGAGGTGGTGAGTCACACAAAACCACACGAAGAAAATATTGAAACTCTTCAACTTTCAATGGAATCTCTGAAATTATTTCGAGAGAATTTCCCTGCTTGGAAAGATGCCGATGAGTTTTTGTTGCAGTAGGGGCAGATCACGATCTGCCCTATTTTGCATATCACGATCTGCCCTATTTTGAATAAAGGGCCATCACACCATTCGAGGTAATCTTTTTAAGTCGATCTGTTCCTTTTATGAGGGTTGTATCTGAAACAATCAGAAGATCGTATAGCATTCCGGAATCCAGACTTCTGTTAAAATCATCATAATTAAGAAAATTTTTATGTTTCCCGTGCGTGTAGATATCTATATAGGTCATTGCAGAAGGCATCAGTGTGTCTGCGCTGAGGACGATCTTATTTTCGAAAATATTTTTATTTGGCAAGATCAGATTCTTGGTCATGTTTTCATAATTTCTGCCTATCCTGTCTTTGTTATACAAATCAAGCAACCTCACCTGCCGGGCAAATATAAAAGTTGCAAAAGCCATAACAAGAATGATATATTTTCTTTTCGTGAAATCCATAAATGTAAGTCCGCAAAAAATGACCATCAGAGGAATTACAGGATAAATG
This sequence comes from Bacteroidota bacterium, assembly GCA_023251595.1. Classification (GTDB taxonomy): domain Bacteria; phylum Bacteroidota; class Bacteroidia; order AKYH767-A; family JABDAW01; genus JAHEYM01. Next base: position 6,226 of record JAHEYM010000113.1, on the reverse strand, counting down.
TACCATGCTGCTTTGGTCCTTGCTGTTGTAAAAATCAATAAGTAAAAAACAATACAAATTAAAAAATAGATGAAAGTTCTGTATCGGTCATCTATCGTTCTCTTTAAAATGAACCCCGTTAGAAGTACCATGATAATGCAGCCGTAGAACACCTTCACACCAATTTTGAAAACGTATGATAAAGTAACAAAATAAAAATCCCAACCGCCGGTGTGGGCTTCGACAGGTTCTTTTATTTTACGATATATATCTACATAATATAGAAGCCATGCATAATTTTCATGAAATTTTGCCTCCCTTATAATGAGATATGGTAACGAGACACCTAATAAAATCAGCAATGAAACCAGAGCTTTTTTCCATTTAATAACTTCTGAAAATTTATGTGTCACAGAAAGAGCAGGAAGAAAAAAGGTGAGGGGAATAAATGCCATGAGCGATTTTGTCATAAATCCCAATCCGAGCGAGACACCGAGGATATACCACCAACGCATATCTTCATTAAATACAATTTTAAAAATAGCAATGGTTGAAAGTGTATTAAAAAACACAATTCCCATATCATAATCCGCCGTTGTCATTCCATGTTGCCCGAAGAATCCTACCGGCAATGCTAATCCTACCGCGCACATAAAAGCAATTGGATGATTCCTGGTTACCGTTGAAAGAAAAGAATATATAAGAATCAGAGTAGAAATTCCGAATATCATAGTCGGAATTCTGACTGCCCATTCAGAAAAACCAAATATTTTAATTGAGATTGCCATCATCCATGTCAGCAGCGGTGGCTTTATATCCCAATGATCGAGTTTTCCGTGAAACGTTATTCCTATCCAATCTCCGCTTTCCTGCATTTCATACGCACTCTGCACATTATGTGCTTCGTCCCAGGATTGTAATTCCAGTTTTGTAATAATTGTGCCGGCATAATAAATATATCCCAAAAGAAAAACACCGAATAAAATGTGATAAAAAAGAGGATTGCGGGGGACTGTAAATCTCATAACTCTATCTGGAGGGATGCAAACTTAGAAAACGAATAAAGAATTAGCAATGAACAATTAATAATTGACAATCGGAATCTTTATTTTTTAAATTTCTCAATTGCATTTTTAGTGAAACTTGAAAGCACCAACTTCCCGCTCATTCCAGCACGTTCAACCAACAATTTATCCCAATTATCTGTACCTTCCCAGAAAATGCCTTTCAGCATTCGCATCGCCTCAGGATTACTTGAAGACAATGTCACGGCAAGTTTGTTGAGCCCATCGTCCAATGCAATTAAATCTGGATAAAGTTCGCTATATATTCCTTTTTCTTTCGCCCAACGTGCCGTCTGCCACTGTGTAGCGTTAATAGTCATTGTCGAAAAGGCGGAGAAGCCGACCTTCCTTTCAACTGCGGGTCCTACCACGAATGGACCAATCCCTACAGCAAGCTCACTCAGCTTGACGGAAGCATTTTCAGTTGCGAGCGCGTAATCTGCCGCACACGCCAGACCTACTCCACCCCCAACTGCTTTTCCCTGAACCCGTGCAAGAATAAATTTAGGTGCTTTTCGCATTGCATTTATAACATCAGCAAAACCTGAAAAAAATATCATGCCGGTTTCGGCATCGGTAATTGAAGCTAATTCATCAAAAGACGCCCCTGCACAAAACGCTTTATCACCTTTGCTTTTCAGCACAATTACTTTTACTTCCGGGTTTTCACCGGCATCGGTTATGACACTTGCGAGTTGTTTTAAAGTTTGCCCGGGTAATGAATTACTCTGAGGATCGAAAAAAGTGATGGTTCCGATTCCTGTTTCATCCAATTCAAAAGTTACAAAATCCGTCATAGTAATTTTTAATGCGCAAAAGTACCGTTTTTCCAGTGAACCCCATTTGTTTTTATCCGCAATTTATAATAAAATCACTTTCAACTTACGACTCAGGACTCAGGACTTACGTCTGTTTTTTCAACAAATAGTAAATCTTACTAATGAGGTCTTCAGGTTCGAATGGTTTGGTAATCACCTGATTCATTCCGGCGTTATAACAATGATCCAGTTCCTCCCGCGTTGCGGCGGCTGTCATTGCCATAATTTTTATGTGTTTTACATTCTCAGGAAGTTCAGTTCTGATCTTTCGGGTTGCTTCATATCCGTTCATTTCGGGCATCTGAACGTCCATCAAAATTAAATCGTATGATTTTGTCGTCACTTTTTCTACAGCCAATTTTCCGTTTTCAACTACATCAATTTCCACCTCCTCAATGAGCGATTGTAAAACTTCAACCGCCACAATCTGATTAAATTCACTGTCTTCCGCCAATAATATTTTTATTCCCCGCAATTCTTTTTTTGCTTCATCATTTATATATTGAGTTTTCTGTATAACTTCAGCTTCAGTGCCAATTTCATAAGGAATTTCTATGGTGAAAATTGTTCCTTTGCCCAATTCACTTTGGACAGATATACTGCCATGTTGCAATTCCACGAGTTGTTTTGATATGGTGAGACCCAAACCCGTTCCGCCATATTTTCTTGTGATTTCAGAACTAGCCTGCTTGAAGCTCTCAAAAATAATTGGCAAACTTTCTTCAGATATTCCAATACCTGTATCTGTAACTTCCAGTTTTATGAAAATAAGATCTCCTTCTTTTTTGCTGAGTGAACAATGAATGGCAACAGACCCTTTCTCGGTAAATTTTATCGCATTTCCAGCAAGATTAATGAGCACCTGATTTAACCGATGCGGATCACCTTTCAGAAAAACGGGAACATCCTCATCCACTGTAACAGGAAATTTTAATCCTTTTTCTTCTGCTTTAAACCTAAGCGTTTCATAAACTAAAATCAAATATTCCGACAAACGGAAGTCGATTTTTTCGAAATCAATCTTACCTGATTCAATTTTATTTACATCAAGAATATCGTTAATAATCACCAGCAAATTATTCGAAGAATTCCGTATAGCACGTAAATATCTGAGTTGCTCATAACGTGGATCTTTTTCCAGCAATAAATAAGTCATTCCTTTAATCGCATTAATCGGTGTCCGAATCTCGTGACTCATATTCGCTAAAAACTGCTGCTCAAACTGTTTCGCCTGCTCCGCCCGCTCTTTTGCCTTTCTGGATAAGACAGCATTGAGACGAATTTTATAGAATGAAAAAATGATGGATAGGATGCATAAAATTACCATCGTTTTGAAAAAGGGGGTTTGGTAGAACATCGGTATTATCACCAGTTCAATAATTGTTGGTTCACCCCAAACACCGTCACTGTTGCAAGCTTTAACCTGAAAATGGTATGTGCCGGGAGACAGCATACCGTAGGATGCGACACGATTAGTACTAGCCATACTCCATTCCTGTTCCCCCACAATTTTATAGCTAAATTGATTTTTTGTCGGACTTGTATAATCTAAAGCAGCAAATTCGAAAGAGAAGAACTCCTGATCACTATGGATTGATATCTTCCTGTTCGTACGAAAAATATTATCAAAGGGGATTTCTCCTTTTAGACTCTTCAAAGATGTAATAACTACCTTGGGACGAATGTGATTTACAGGAATTTCGCCGGAGGAAATAAAGTCTAATCCATCCTTACCACCAAAAAAAAGTGTTCCATCCTCCCTTCGGTAAGCAGCGCCCCGCATTGATTCCCCTCCACGTAATCCATCTTTTGCATCATAGAAACGAATGCCGATTGCCTCAGTATTTACCCTGCATAATCCATTCTGGGTACTCAGCCAGATGTCGCCCTCAATTCCTTTTGTAATACAAGCAATTACATTATCCTTTGGACTGTTTTTTCTCAGAAAATGGTAAAGAAAATGACCTGTTTTTAAATTCATCAAATAAACTCCATCACCATCTGTTCCAATCCATAAAGTATTATTCGATTTGTAAAGACATGAGATATTGTTCTGGATGGGATAAAGTGAATCAGGGATATTATCTTCGTACGAATTAAGAATTTTCTTAGTGCGTTTATTGAATAATATTATTCTTTTATTTATACCCATCCATAATGAATCATCTGAATCTACAAAACACCGGATGCTCGTATATTGTGCGGAACTGGGTATCGGAATTGGTTCAGGAGCACTGTCTGGATTCTTGATGAGAAATAAACCATTGCTTGTTCCTGCAAACATCCCAATACCATTTTCATAGTTGTAACAATAAGTATGGGCACCGCCGCCGAGACCATTGTGAATCTTTTTTTGTTTTCCCGGTTCTGCCTGATTTCCGGGAAGAATTTCATAAACTCCCATTGAATGACCTATCCAGATATTCCCATCCGGATCGGCTTGCATGCAATTGATAATATTGTTCCCGATTCCACTACTGTTGTTATTGTCATATAAATCGGGACGTAAGACATCCGATTTTTCATCATATATATATAAACCGTTGAAGTGCGTACCTATAAGCAACCAGCGATCACCATAATGACTAAAAGAAGTTACTTCCGAAATTTCTGAGAATGAATCCCTTCGCTTTAGTCCGCTTCTCTCATTGAATTTAAATCTATTTAATGACCATGTGAGGATTCCGCCGTGAGTACCCATCCAAATTATTCCGGTTCTGTCTTCATAAATTGTGTATATATAGTTATTAGCTGTATTTTTTTTATCTTCATTATTTAACAAAATGTGTCTGAAAACACATTTGTTATGAACGAGTTCATTAATCTCAGAGGAAGGGATATAATTTAACCCGCTATCTTGCGTGCCTATCCAAAGATTTCCCTTAGAATCAGAATTGATCGACCAGATTATATTTTGAGATAGACTGCTGTTATCTTTTCGGTCATTTACGATATGAATTGTGTCAAATGGTTGTGAAATATTTGCAAAAAAGGATGCGGGAATCGCATAAAGGCCTGAACTAACAGTACCAATCACCATATCTTTATTCTGATCCAAAGCGATTGATTCCACCTTGACTTTAGAGTTTGAGTTGCGTAATGAAAACTTCGTGAACAAACATTCTTTCTTGTGAAGACTATCGTCAATCAAGACATTGAGGCATTGATCTCCGCCAAACCAGATTCGATTATATTTATCCTTGAGTATCGCTCTTACATCAACTATTCCGCAAACAGTATCACTTGGATTCTCAGAATCACATGTGAAATGTCTGAATATATTTTTTGATTTCTCTCCGATCGAATCTAACTCAATTACAGATAAACCCATGTCACTCCCAATCCATAATCTATTGTACTTGTCGTCATAAAATAAACATCCGATTGTAGCTTGTGTAGCCGATGTCAAACAATTTTCATCATGAAGATACCGGGTAAACCTTTGGGTGCTGAAGTCAAATTTATTTAATCCGCGACTTGTTCCAACCCAGAGATTTCCGCGCGCATCCTCAGCTAGTGAAAATATTTTGTTGTCTGAAATTGAATTCGAATCAGCGGCATTAAATTGATAGGTAATAAAATGATAACCATCGAATCTCTTCAATCCGTCTTGTGTTCCAACCCACATAAATCCACGCGAATCCTGCAGAAAACAATAGGCATTACCCGGCACTTCCCCTTCTGTTACCGTTAATTTTTCAAAGTTTGAATTAGTCTGTCCATGCGAATATTGAAAATTAATAAATATCAAAGCCAACAAAAAGCCAAGGGCGACAGAACTCTTTTGTCGCCCGGTTAATAAAATATGATGTAATTTCAAACTATGGTAAATTCCCAACACAATTATTCGGGCATGGGGGAACATCACTAGTTTGATAATCTTTGCTGGATGAATCACTTATTTTAACAAAGGTTCTGTTTTTTGAACTATCCTCAGAGTAAGGTGCTGCGATCAGATCCACAATATTATTGTTAGAATCAACATCGAAATAAAACACTACACCCGAAACAGCAGATTTTCTTCCTGTCGTTAAAGCATCAAGAGAAGCTTTTGTAAATGCTAATCCGGCGTTTTTCAAAGTGACCGACAGGGTGCTTGTTACACCCGGCATTTTCCGGGTTACATTATTAATCTTTGTTTTGCAATTTGCATTGTCTGATGCTGCCATGGTTTTTAGTGTTAATAGGGTAGAGAAATTCGGAGTTTAATATATTGTTTTAATAAAATGCCATTATCGATAATTAATTAGGTGGTAAACTGCTTGTTAATACACAATTATTTGGACAAGGAGGGACATCGTTTGACTGAAATTCAGAATGCGAAACTTTTGTTTCATCCATCCATACGAACTTATGATCCGGGTT
>JAHEYM010000112.1 GCA_023251595.1 Bacteroidota bacterium | reverse complement strand
ATGAAGTTAACTTCACCACTTGGGATTGATGTAAACACTACAACAGGCTATATTTGGGATGGTACACTCGATGCTGCCTGGGGTAATGCGAAGAAACTTACCGTACATGCGGTTGTTCCTGATGCAGGTAATAACACTTTCGATGGTTTTATCGGAAACAGCACGGATATTACTTTACGTTCTGCACACGATAACACAAATATCTGGTTCCTTGTTGAATTTCCTGTTCCTTTTAAAGGAGATAAAAGTTCCTATTGGTATTTTAATCCAACAACAAAAAGATGGGCGCAGGAATCAGGAGCACCGGTTGTTGATCTAAATGGAAATGTTACCAGAGAAGGGTTTACTCAAGACACCTATACAATGTTATGGAATATAGATAATTCATGTGCTACATTCAGTAGTCTGAGTTGCTACGCTTGCTGCCACGTAAATGTTCCTACTTATAAATTGGATACATTAACCGGAAATATTGTTCCTGTTCCCGTTTTTGGAACAAGAATGAGAACCAATGGTCCGGAAGAAAAAGTTGATCAGTGGAGAGTTCGGGCTGTACAAGGTACCTACATGCATCAGGCATCTGATGAGTATGAAGATTGGGGTCTTGGTGCTTTAAATGCAAATGGTCGTAAAACAGATCCTCAATTAGTTACAACCGATGGTGGAAAAACCAATTCACAAACATTGACTATTACCGGTATGACTGCAACTACAAAGGTTCCGATTTTTGTTATTCCAAACAGAACTAATTATAATGCAATATTTGTCAGCGATACAGTTAGTGGAACTGCAATTAAAGTGATCGCAGTTGATTCAAATGGTGTGCTAACACTTGCAAATTCGACAACGATAGATCCTAATGTCGGAACTGACTATCAACAAATCGGTGCTGGCGATGGACCAAAGGTTGTTCCTGGTAGTATCGTAGGTCCCTACTCGGGTAGCAAAGCAGATATTTCAGCGAACATGTATTACACCGGTACAGGTTGGAGAATTCTTTTGAAACGTAAATTAAATACAGGCGATTTATTAAAAGAGGATGTTGATTTCAGCAGTCTCGAAGATCATCCATTCGGTATAGGTGCGATGTTTAATCACGCGAATGAAGAACACGCAATTGTTGCCGGTCTCCTCCTGCGTTTTGAACAGTAATCGGAAATTTAATTAGGTATATATATAACACTAAAAACTTTTCCCGATATGAATAATAAAATAAAAATACCAGTCATAATTCTGAGTGTCTTGTTCATCGCGGGGTGCGCAAAAGACTCGACTTTGATTGTGAAATTGAAAGATGAGGTAGTTACAAAAACCGTGTATTTCAATAAAGATCTCGTTCCGCTGTTTACTGCGAATTGCGCTGTGAGCGGTTGCCACAATGCAGGAGGTAAAGCACCAGACCTTACCGCTGCCAAAGCATATACTTCACTGATGAACGGTAAGTATATAGATACATCCGTACCGGAAAACAGCAAATTATACAAGTTTCTCACAGGCGCACTTAGTCCCGCGATGCCGATGGGTAAACCAACAAATCCCGGCGGTCTGAATGCTCTTACACTTGCCTGGATCAAACAAGGTGCGAAGAAAAATTAATCAAATAATGTAATTGTAAATAGTATTATTAATGAATAAAGCAGCAAAAAAATAAATATGAAAACTTTGAAAAAAATATCATTCTATAGTTTGCAATTGACATTGTTTTATGTTCTGATTGCAACAAGTAACCTCAATGCAGCAGATTCCGTGAAAGTAAAACCCATCAAACACATGTTCGCCGGGAGTCTGATCATCGATAATCAAACCTGTATGGTGCCGAATAAAAGTGTATTTGAATTTGTGATTCAACACCGGTTCGGGCTCATTAATAATGGGTATAAAGATTTTCTCGGACTTTATGCACCGAGTAATATCCGTTTGGGTTTCAGCTATGTTCCCATTAATAATCTCGCTGTGGGCATTGGTTTCACAAAGGAACGTATGATGTGGGATGTTAATGCAAAGTATTCCATTATCAAACAATCTGTTACCGGAGGTTGGCCACTGAGTGTTACCTATTATGGTAACGTAGGAATTGACACTCGCGAGAAAGCAGGAAATTTCGTCAATAACATTGATCGGGTTTCATATTTCCACCAACTGATGTTCGCCAGAAAAATTACGAAAAAATTATCTGTTCAGGTAGCACCAAGTATGTCGTACTATAATAATGTACCTGCATATAATTATAATCTTGTTGCCGGAAATGTGAGTCGCGAAGATTCTATTCAACCCACGATGAATAATGCACATATTGCGATGGCATTCTTGGGAAGTTATGAATTTACTGATAAAATGGCGGTCATCGTAAATTATGATCAACCGATGACTACACATTTTGCAAATAATCCACGTCCGAATGTCAGCTTCGGAATACAAATGGCAACCGCTACACACACGTTCCAGATATTTTTAGGAAATTATCAATATATAGTTCCGCAGGTTAATAATTTCTATAATCAGAATAATTTCAAAACCAGCAGATATTGTATCGGGTTTAATATCACGAAACGATAGTTGGAAAAAGAGTAACAGAAACAGAAACAGAAAGAGAAAGAGGAAAATAAGAGGGAGATCAGTCCTGATTTCGGGACTGAATGAGGGAGGGGAAAAAGCCCGGTTGTCGAAAGACACACCGGGTTTTTTTATGATCTTTATCATATAATTTACCCCGAAAAGTCATTTGGATGGCTTAATCTTGACGTACCTTTGTAACCGATGTTATAACATCAATTGTTATCACGCTACCAAAAAAATCTTCAAAATGAAAACGATCACAAAAATTCTCGGAACATTAGCCTGCATATTTGTTCTTACAACTGCAGGAAAGAGTTTTCAAGGCGGTGACTGGGTTGCACCTATGATTGCGAATGTCATGGTTAATCCGCTGAAAGGCGATGCAGATGCAACCATGGAAGGAAAGAAACTTTATAATCAGATGTGTTCTATTTGTCATGGAGATAAAGGAAAAGGCGATGGAATCGCAGGAATGAATTTAGATCCGCGTCCGGCAGATCATACTAGTGCGAAAGTGCAAAATCAAAGTGATGGAGCAATATTTTGGAAAATGAGTACAGGAAAAGCTCCTATGGCGCCTTATGCAAGTATTCTTACCGAAACCCAACGGTGGCAATTGGTGAATTACATTCGTGAATTCGGTAAAACAATGGCAAGTCATTAATATTAAAAATCCAATCAATTAAACCCAATAATTCTAACTATTAACTAAAAAAACAAAAACATGAGAACCCTCAAATTTATGATGTTGGGTCTTCTGCTCAGCGGTTTCGCAACTGTCTATGCACAAGACGCAACAACGGGAGCCACAAAAATTGTCGTTTCCGGCGCCGGATGTTTTGGTGCGGTCTATAATGCTGACGAAGACATTAAAGTAAATTTTAATCATTATGGATTTTCGCCCGTATTCCTCTGGAAACTTTCGGATAAACTTTTTTTCGAAAGTGAAATTGAAATACAGGATGGAAATATGGAACTTGAATATGGAAAAATTTCGTATTCATTAAATAAATATATGACATTCGGTTGCGGCAGAATGCTGTCTCCTTTTGGCGCTTATGGTGAACGTTGGGAACCAATGTTTGTTGAACGATTTCCAAACTCACCGCTCAGAGCTGATGATGAACAACTTCCCGATGATACACACCTCGCGTGGGGCGCAATGATGGGGCTGGATGTTCGTGGCGGAATTCCGCTCGGGAGTGCAAAAATGAATTATGCATTATTCATTTCCAATGGACCTCTATTATATAAAGATGAAAACGGCAGACCCACCGGTCTTATCCAATATGAAAATCTTCTGGATGAAAATAATACGAATAAAGAATTAGGAGGAAGAATTGGAATTTTACCTTTTTCCAACTCATCGCTGGAAATTGGATTTTCAGGAAAACATGGAATTGCAGGCAGTGCTTCAGATTCGATCATGAATCTTACAGATTCTTCATATAGCAATTATGCAAAAATCGGTGCAACTGCAACGGCTGTCGATTTCAATTATGTGAAATCCATTCCGGAATTAAGTTCGGTTATCACAGTAAGAGGGCAATATACTTCTTTAACCGTGGATAAAGCTGATTATTATCTAAACGATTCGACAAATTATTCTTTCGATAATTCTCAGCAAAATTATTTCGCGCAATTTTCTATTCGCCCTGCGATGGTGAAAAGTAAATTGTTTAAAAATCTTGAGTTTCTTGTCAGATATGGTTCTTTGACTGCACCTAAAGATGCAGCCTGGGGTGCAAAAGATCTGAATGGAGCAGGTGGCGCAGTTACACGTCTGGATCTTGGATTGTGCTATTGGTTCAGTTGGAGATCAGGTCTGAGAGTTGCTTATGAAATGACCAGCAGACCGGATGGAACAAAGACAAATGAATTGTTGGCAAAATTTGTCACAGGATTTTAATATATAATTATATAAACCATTCTTAAAACGAAAAAAAATGAAAAAGATACTCACAATTATAGCGATTACATGCATTACCATAAAAGGAATGTTGCTCATCAACGGATGTGCGGCTACTTCAGAAATTCAGGCAAAAAGCGGGGCTCAGCTTTGGGGTGAAAATTGTTTAAGATGTCACAATGCACCTTCACCTGCAGATTACAGTGATGCGCAATGGGCGACGATCGGAAACCACATGAAAGTTCGTGCAAGCCTCACCTCAGATGAAATTACTAAAGTGATAGAATTTTTGCAATCGGCGAATTAATTATTGCAGTTTGAAGACCGGGAGGGTGGAGGGTAGTCTGCTCTCCCGTCTTCTATTTGCATTTGCGAATCCTGCTTTTTTACAGCTTTAATTGCAGTGTTTTGTCATAAAACAGAGGTGAAATCACCTTTAGAACTGATACTTATCATATTCTTTCCGGTTTCAAAATCCGATTTTTGGGTATTGTTAAAACCCGTTTTGTATGCCCTCAAAGATATCTGGTTTGATGTATGGAGAACACGCTATCATTCTTGAAGCTGCTGATATTTCCTCGACACTCGACAGAACCTGGGAAGTCGATCCCATTGCTTATGAGAAAACGATGGTGATGCTTCTGAATTTTTTCTCAGAATATGCAGATCGTTTTCACCATTATAAAGAAGAGGATATACTTTTTCCCGCTATGCAGAGAACAGATGAACTATCTGCAATCAGCATGGTTTGCGAATTTACTGAACATCATGAGGAATTTCGAGAACTCGCATTGTTAATTCGTGCAGATATGATGGATAAGAATTACGCAGCGGCTCAGGCGAAACTCAATGTATATATGAATTCTTTACAAGATCATATCGCTGCCGAAAATGAAGAATTATTTCCGATGGCAGATACGCTGTTATCTGAAGAAGTATTGGAACGGTTATATTTTCAATGTCTCGATAAGGATGCAGAATTAGGTCAGACACGAAAAGAAGAAATGGAAAACGAAATTAAAAACTTCAAACTAAAATAGATGAGATCTCTGGATGAAATACTTTCCTACACGAAAGATTTAGCATTCGACCTGAATTTCAAGGAAGCTAAAAAATGGAAGGCTGAAAACAAAGGAAGGGTGTTGGTAGGTTATCTGCCGATTTATTTTCCACGCGAAATTGTACACGCCATGGACGGGTTGGGCGTGGGTATTATGGGCGCGGGCGATCGGAAACAAATTATTAAAGGTGACGCATATTATCAATCTTATATATGCCATCTTCCCCGTGGAATCATGGAAATGGCGCTCGATCCAAATCTTGAAGATTTCGACGGATTTATTTTCCCGGCTATCTGTGATTGCGTGAGAAATCTTTCCGGTATGTTTAAGCTGATCAAAAAAGGAAAGTTCCAAAGATATTTCGATTATCCGCAAAATTTTGATGCGTTTATCGGAGGTGAATTTTATCGTCAGGAATTATATAAAATTATTGAAGATATTAAAAAAATTAATGGCGCAAACCTGACAGATCAAAAACTGAATATCGCGATCACGCTCTATAATAAAAACCGGAGAATGATTGAAGAAATTTACAATATTCGTCAACAATATCCCTGGCGATTATCTGCCGTCGAAACATATCATATTGTCAGAGCCGGACTTTCTACTACCGTGGAAAATCACAATCACATTCTCGAAGAGGTTCTCGTTCACATCAATGAGGAAAGAGGTGAACCTATGGATAATATCCGTGTAGTGATCAGTGGTTCTTTTTGCGAGCAGCCTCCCATCGGACTCATCAAATCTATAGAAATGGCAGGTTGTTATATTGTGGATGACGATTTTATTCTCGGATCAAGATGGTTTGAAAGCGACGTAGATGAAAATACAGAAGATCCGTTGGGTGCTTTGGTTGAAGCTTTTCTAACTAAAAGCACTTTTGCTTCCTGCGTTTCAGATTTGGGAAATCCCAAAGGAAAGCGTTTGGTGGAACTCGTGAAAAGAAGAAATGCGGATGGTGTGATTTTCAGCGCTGCAAGCTTCTGTGATCCTGCACTATTAGATCGTCCGGAATTGCAAAAAGAATGTGAAGCCGCCGGAATTCCACATATAAACTTCCAATATCATGAAAATACCGGACAATTTAAAGTGATTAAAGAACAAGCCGGAACTTTCTCTGATTCAATAAAATTGTGGGCATAAAAACCTTCACCCTGAAATTAATAATTATATAAAGAAATAAATATCATGGCGGAAATAAAAGAAGCGATAAAAGAAAATAGCATGGTCATTCAGAAAGACATGCTCGCGGGATTATTCAAAGAGTTGAGTACAGCGCAGGAAACAGGAAAGAAAGTGGTATATACGTTTGTTCCCGGTAATCTAACTGAGCTTATTCTTTCATTTGATATGTTACCTGTTTATCCCGAAATAAATGCTTTGCAATCGGGGATGAGGAAAAAATCAGCTGCGTATATACGTGAAGCGGAAAAAATCGGATTCAGCGAAGACGTCTGTACCTATGTGAAATGCGATATCGGAATGATGCTGACCGGAAATATCGGTCCCACAGGTGAGAAATTACCTCCACCCGATTTATTGCTCCTGAGTTATACGGGATGTTTTACTTTTTTGAAATGGTTCGAAAATCTGGAGAAATTATATCCGGGTGTTCCTGTTGCAATGCTTCATACTCCTTACCAGGAAGATGGAAAAATTACATCAGATCAGATTGAGTATATGGTGAAACAACTCAAAGATGATGTGATTCCTAAAATGGAAAAAGTTTCGGGGAAGAAATTCGATATGAAACGTCTTTCTAAAATGATGGAAAATTCTGCAAAAGCGGAAGACCTTCTGGTAAAGGTGTTGGAGAGTGCGAAACATAAACCTTCTCCTATCGACGCATATTTTGCAGGTGTATATTATATTGGTCCGATTTTTACCGCTTTCCGTGGCACAGAAGCTGCCGTGAATTATTATACAGAATTATATAATGAAGTGCAGGAAAGAATCAGATTGGGACTTGGTCCGATTACACCTGAGGGTGAATTAAAAGAAGAGAAATTCCGGTTGGTGGTTGAAGGTCCGCCAAACTGGACTAATTTCCGCGAATTCTGGAAAATATTTTATGATATGGGAGCCGTTATCGTCGCATCATCCTATACGAAAGTTGGTGGTGTATATGATCTCGGTTTCAGACACGACCCTGATGAACCACTCGAAAGTCTGGCGAAATATTGCATGGGCTGTTACACGAATATGAACCTTCCTCAAAGGGTAAATTTACTTGCCGATTATGTAAAAGAATATCAGGCAGACGGATTCCTTATCAATAGCATAAAAAGTTGTAATTCATTTTCTGCCGGTCAATTAATGATTATGCGGGAAATTGAACAACGTGCACAGGTGCCCGTCGGATTTATTGAAAGCGATTTGGTTGATCCGCGTTATTTCTCTTACGCGAATATTAAAAACAGACTCGAATCTTATTTCCAGATGTTGGGTCAAAGAAAAGTTATCATGGCGCAGGAAGCCACTATCTAAGATATATATATACAATGGACGGAATCAATAAATACTATCTCGGCGTAGATCTCGGATCTACAACATCCAAGGCGGTCATCATCAACGATCAGGATGAAATCATCGGTCGTGGCATTACCAATACCAGAGCTAATTATTCTGTGGCCGCTGACATCGCACGCGATGAAGCTATATACAATGCACGGTTCTCAATCCTTCAGAAAAAATTGGATGATGAAACGAAAGCCCGTCCCGAATATAAAAAATATATTACGGATCTGGAGAGTGTTTTTCAATATGAACAATTCAAAGTCAGATTGGATAAATTAGGTGAAGAGTTGGTGAAAACCTGTAAAGCATTTTTTGCGGATGAAAAAAAACAGGAAGAAATTCTGGGTCATCTGCGAAATATCCGCAGATCATTTAAACCTGTAATCAAACACGATTATTTATACAATAATCTTGGTGCTAAAAATCAATTTTTCCGCGATATTGTTTCCGAAAAATATAATGAAGAAGTAAACAAACTGGATCTCTCATTATTCGAGCCCCTCATGACGGTTTGGGATAAAAGTATTAGTCCGGCGGAAAATGAAAGAATTACTTTCGATTTTCAGGAACTCGTTCATAAAGCGATGGACGAACTGAGAGAGAAATACAAAAATCTTCCCGACTCTTCGCTCGATAATGAAAGTGTGAATTTTGATGCGGAGATGAATTTATTGAAGGGGAATTTCGATCATGTTTCAGAATCTTTGCGCGAACATATAGATGAAATTGCTGTATTGGAATTTAATATTACGAACATGACGGGAACTGGTTATGGAAGAGCATTGTTGCCTTTCCCCGAAGATTGTATCCGTTCGGAAATTTTGTGTCATGCATTTGGTGCACATGCAATTTTTCCTGAAACCAGAACAGTGTTGGATATCGGTGGTCAGGATACAAAAGCAATTCAGGTTGATAAATACGGACTCGTCACCAGTTTTCAAATGAATGATCGTTGTGCTGCCGGTTGTGGAAGATATCTTGGATATATAGCTGACGAAATGAGCATTTCAATTAATGAATTGGGGCCGATGGCATTGGAGGCGGAAAAAGAAGTGACTATTTGTTCAACGTGTACAGTTTTCGCTGGAGCTGAACTTCGTGAATTGACTAATCTCGGTGAGAAACGTGCCGATATTCTTGGCGGTTTACATAAAGCAATTATTATGCGTGCTATGTCACTTATTGCAAGATCCGGTGGAGTATTCAATGAGTTTACATTCACAGGGGGTGTAGCGAGAAATCCGGCGGTGATTAAATATTTGACTCAACTCGTGAAAGAAAATTACGGGGATAAAATAAAAATCAATATTCACACAGATTCAATATTCATGGGTGCTTTGGGCGGTGCAATGTTCGCCAGAAGAAATCTGAATGTGGATCTTCCTTCAAACAAAAAAGAAAAAGTTTCTATTAACTAACTATATAGAAGAAAAAAGATGAGCACACCGATATTTACGATGGGAATTGATGTAGGAAGTAATTTCATTAAATTGGTTTTAATGAATTACGAAGGTGTTCCTGTGTTGATTGATAAACAAACTGAAAAAATCCGTAAAAGGGTTCCAACGCAATTGGCCGATGAAATGACACAGACTATGCTTCAGAAAAACAATCTGAAATATGAAGACGTAGCCTATCTCGCTTCAACAGGAGAAGGGGATCTTGTGAAAAGGAAACGAGGACACTTCTATGGTATGACTACACATTCGAAAGGGCCGCTTTTCTTTTTTGAAGACGCAAGAACTGTGGTGGATATGGGCGCATTATATGTAAGAGCTGTGAAAATTTCTAAAGATGCGCGCGTCGAAGATTATAAAATGACCGGTCAATGCGCATCAGGCTCCGGACAATTTGTTGAAAATATTTCACGATATCTTGGTTTGTCAATTGAAGAAGTTGGAGCAGTTTCTATGAAAGCGCAAAATCCGGAAATCTCTTCCGGTATTTGTGCTGTATTGGCAGAAACCGATGTGATTAATATGGTGTCTCGCGGAATTTCAAC
>JAHEYM010000111.1 GCA_023251595.1 Bacteroidota bacterium | reverse complement strand
ATAAAAGGGTTTTTCAATTTTCAATACACCAACGGAAGCATTAATATTTCTGCGAATACGGATTCTGAAACGTTCACCAATGTTACCATATTGATCGATGGTTGCCGGATCGACAGTTCCATCCAATACTATATCCGGAACATTTTTGCCGAATTGCTTGCTTATTATTTGGATGAAGTTTTCTCCGGATGAATATTCGCCTCTGCTTTTCTCAAAATCATTGTCATGAACAGATATAGAAGAATAGTACAGATCAAAATCTTTTGGACGATGGGCATCATCGGTTAATGAGGAAGATTTTATCCCAAGATTTAGGAAGGCATTGTTTTTAATTTTGTTGTTATACACATCTATATATGTATAAGTCTCGATTAAAATACCGACACCGAGGGCGAGTGACCATTTGGGTTCGTAGAATCCGGGATTAAACATAATTTCATTTTCAGAAATATTATTGTTAAATACACGTATATTTTTTCCGTTAGTCCAACTTTCTTCCGGAATATTTTCTAATAATAATCCAAGATTATTTTTTGTACATTGATTGTCGTAGATTTCACCATAAGAGGAATTGAAAATTTTTATTCCCAATAAATTTTTCTCCAGTCGGTTTTTACGAATGGCAAATTCCGTGCATGATTCTATACTCATTCCTGCGCCCGGGAATCCAGTTACCGTGCAATGTCCCAGAACGAATTTATTGTTAGAGAATGCACTAATACCTTCGAATTGTCCCAAAGGTTGAGTATTGTTAACCCAAGAAATTTCCAGATCTTTAAAAGTCACATCCTTTGTCTTGCGGCAAATAACTCCACTTTGATCTGAACATCTAATCGAAAATTTGCAGAGCGTGACATCGGCAGAGTCAAGAAGAATTAACGAATTAGGTTTTTTGTTTTGATTATATTGCAATATCGTTTTCCCCATTCCTTTCCCTGAAATTTTTACATCTTTCACCCCAATAATTTTTATTGGTGAAGTGAGATTATATACCCCTGCTTCCAATTCTATTTTGTCTCCTGAGCGGATGTTCGCGAGTTGTTCCACCAATCTCTCTTCTTTGGATTTCTTGTTTGATGAAGAACAAGCGAATGCAAAAAAAAGCATGCTGATGAATGTTATTAAATAAAAGTTAATATTTTTTTTCAACTTATAAACTTATAAACTTTTCAACCCTTCAACATTCTATTCCAAAAATTGATAACCAATTCCTCTTATTGATAAAAAGTGTCGTGGATTACGGGGATCAGTTTCAAAATATTTTCTGAAAGACAGAATGAAATTATCAATTGTTCTGGTCGAAGGAAAAACATCGTAACCCCAAACCGTTTCTAAAATCAGCGCTCTCGAGATTACTTCCGGTTTACGGTCGATCAGTAACTTGAGTAACAGCGCTTCTTTTTTTGTTAGTTTAATTGATTTCCCCTTATAATTAATAGCTTCATAAGTTCTGAAATTTATTTTATTGCCCCCGAATTCATATATGGTTGCGGGGGCGGTGTTTGATGAGGATGCTATCCCGCGGCGAATTAATTTCTCAACTCTCAGCAAGAGTTCTTCGAGGTTGAAGGGTTTTGTAAGATAATCATCCGCGCCTTTTTTCAATCCCATGACACGATCCTGACCTGAGCCTTTTGCTGTTAGAAAAATGATAGGGACATCCGGATTCTCAAGTCGGATGAGTTCACACACCATCAATCCATCCATCTCCGGCATCATAATATCGAGGATGACAAGGTTGAACCTTCCTTCCCGGAAGGCTGTGATGGCGTTAAGTCCGTTCGTCACTGCCTGTACTTTGTATCCCTCGAGCATCAGATTCAGACGCATCGACTCTAATAAGTGCTCTTCATCTTCAGCAAGAAGAATACGGTAAGCTTGTTTTTCAATAGCCATCTGATTTCATTTATCTTTGAGCCGCGAACTTCCGTCTTGGTTCATTATGTTCGTCCGATTGCAAAAATAGCACGGATT
The DNA here is from genome assembly GCA_023251595.1 of Bacteroidota bacterium. GTDB lineage: Bacteria > Bacteroidota > Bacteroidia > AKYH767-A > JABDAW01 > JAHEYM01. The sequence continues at coordinate 8,075 of JAHEYM010000111.1, read as the reverse complement.
AAGTTTAAGATCGATATATATCTATTATCTATGTTTATAGCTTCAACAGGTTGGTATCGCAAAATGACCCGGAATCGGAGCGAAAAGATGGCCAATGCTATAGTTCGGCTCATCCCTGCGTCTTCAAGAATTCTTGATTTCGGATGTGGAAATGGATTGATGTCTGAGGCATTGATCCGGATGAAACCTGATATTGAGATTGAGGCAATTGATGTTATCCGCGATCAAAACCTGAATCAGGAGTTCTGGTCTTCTGATACGGATCAGCCGATTGCGAAGCATAAAACGAAGCACCATTTTCAGGTGTATGATGGAACGAATATTCCATTTCCCGATAGGTATTTCGATTTCGCAATTGTCTGTGCTACCCTTCATCACACCCCTTCACCCGAAAATATTCTTGGAGAAATCAGTCGAGTTGTTAAGTTAGGTGGGTCCGTTATCGTGATTGAAGAAATGTTTCACAATCAAATCGATCGCGTTTGGATTTCTGCACAAGACTGGATCTTCAACAAATTGAAAAAAGGAGTCCCTGTTCCGCTCCAATTCAGATCGCACAAACATTACCTTGCTGAATTTAAAAAGAATAATTTTGTGATTAAATACGAATCTTTTATACGACCCGGATTCCCTTTCATGCACCATTATGTTTATCAGCTTGAAGTAAGATCATGATGAAAGCTTATCAGCCCTCAGTTGAGCCGCTTACGATCAATACTTTGTCGAACAGATTGAAAGTGGTTTTTCTCATACAGTCATTACTTGTTGCCAGCTTGTTCATTCTTCTGCATGGATATCGTTTCAACACTGATGATCAGGCGGAGCATCTGCCTCAGGTTTATCAAATGCAGGATCACAGTCTTTATCAGGGAGATTATTTTGTCTCACACTTATCCGAAACTTTTTCTCTTCGAACATTTTATGTGTGGTTTGTCCATATTCTATCATATTTCCTTCCGGTATCGGTTATCTGTTTTGTCTTCACACTTCTATGCATCGCGGCCTCGGTATATTCTTTTATGATCATCACCAAAACATTTTCCAATCAGCCTTGGGCTCCTTTCCTGACAGGGCCTTTCGTATTTCTGATTTTTAATTCATTTACCGTTGGTGGAAATCATATTGCCGGAGAAAGTTTTATATGCAGCACAATGGCGATGGCATTTGCTTCTATGGGACTGATGCAGTTTTTTAAAAACCGATTTTTAAGTATGGCAGTCCTGATCGGAATCGGGACCTTATTTCAGGTGCTTGATGCAGCTCAGTTATTCTTCCTTCTGTTGGTTTTGATGATCTCCGGCAGAAAAAAGTTTTCATTGATTCTGAAGACAATTATTATATATATACTCTTTTCAGGAGCCATGCTTCTTCCGATGCTTTATCATCAATTTTTTTCGGATTATATTTATGATCATAAACAATATGCTCAAATATTATTTTTCTTTCGAAACGCGCATCACTTTGTCCCAACGGCATTTCCTTTACATGATATGATCCGTTTTGTTTTATTATTGACCGCAGGTATTTGGGCGTTATTCAGAAGTGGACTTATTGAGAAAAAAAATCATATTATCTTTGTAGGAACTGTCCTTTTATTGACATTTCTATATATTCTTCTTTTTCAAATTCTGGGAATTTATGCCATAGGAAAAACACAATGGTTTAAATCGACTCTATGGGTTTCGGCACTCTGTTCGGTGTATCTCGCTATCTGGATTGCACCCGGAATATCGGTCTTATTCAGTAACAATGTTCCCTTCCGTTTTATAAACGCCGGTTCAATTGTTTTAATCCTCATCGGATTGTTTTTTATTCTTGACTCAGCACAGATTCCGCTCGAACGTTTTCAGGGAAAATATATGGTAGGGAATTACCGAAAAACTGATTTGCAAAAACTGCATGAATGGATAGAAAGAAATACGTCTAAAGATGATTTATTTCTTGCTCCGCCGGATGACTTTTCTTTTGCATGCGAGGCTAAAAGACCGCTGGTGATTGGCTACAAAGCGATCATTCACGAACCTTTTTTTATGATTCCTTGGTACGAAAAATATCGTGAAATTTATGGGTCGAAACTTGACGGAAATAATTCGGTCGATGCCCTCGGAGTAGCCGTTGAGAATTATCAGGAAATGATCAAACCCGATGTCCTGAATAAATACAAAGTCAGGTGTAAGATTGATAACATCAGAACGTCAAAATTCCCGATTGAATACGAAACGGTGCTTCACACAGAGGGTGACTGGGTAGTGACAAAAGTTCCGGAAAACGACTTTAATGGGGTGATTAACAGATAACTGCTTTCTTAGAATAATTATCAACAAAATAAGAAAAGTCTTAAACAATTGTAGTAATTTTCAAAAAAAAGTATTGTAAGTTTGCGGGCAAATGAGGAACCCCCCTCTACTAATGTATTTATAAACATTATCAGTTCGACCCATGAAAAAAATCTTTACCTGTACCTTGTTGGTTATCACATTATTGTTGAATGTCCAGGCTCAAACTCCTCCTACTTACACACGCTGTGCGACCACAGAGTATATTCAGCAACAAGTTCAGGCAAATCCGGAATATCGGAAGTTACTTGATAAGGCTGAAATTCAATCTCAGGAATGGGAACGAACTCACCCTGGCGGTACACGTCCTACGATAACTATTCCGACCGTGGTACATGTTGTTTGGAGAGTAGCAGCTGAAAATATTTCGGATGCACAGATACTATCACAAATCGATGTGATGAACGAAGATTATGGGAGAACAAATGCAGACGCCTCACAAACACCTTCTCAGTGGACTTCTATTTCAGTAAATACCGGTGTGCAATTCTGTCTCGCCGTGCGCGACCCGAATGGAAATGCAACCACAGGGATTGTTCGGAGACAAACTACTTCGACAAGCTTCAGTACCAACGATGCTGTAAAGTATACATCTCAAGGTGGCGATGATGCTTGGGATAGGAACTCTTATTTGAATGTATGGGTATGCAATCTTGGAGGTGGTCTCTTGGGTTATGGTACTTTCCCGGGCGGACCGGCAGCCGTAGATGGCACAGTAATGCTTTATTCTGCGTTCGGCAGAACGGGAAACGTTGTGGCTCCTTACGATTTAGGAAGAACCGCAACACATGAAATAGGTCACTGGTTCTCATTGTATCATATTTGGGGTGATGATGGTGGTGCATGTTCAGGAAGCGATCAGGTGGCAGATACCCCGAATCAGGCAGATGCTACAACAACTTGTCCCGGATTTCCATTAACGGATGGCTGCACGGCTACAAGTCCCGGTGTTATGTTCATGAATTACATGGATTACTCTTATGACAATTGTTTGAACATGTTCACCAACGGACAAAAAACCCGGATTCAAAGTACAATGAATGGTGCAAGGGTTTCTATTCTCAGTTCACAAGGTTGTGTTCCTGTCAGCACACTCACACGTGATGCAGGTGTTTCCGCGGTGGTTTCTCCAACCGGAAGTGCATGTACCGCCACGATTACACCGGTTCTTACGATAAAAAATTTCGCTACCGTCGCATTGACGAGTTGCACAGTAAATTATAAAATCGATGCAGGTGCACCTGTTACACAAGCGTGGACGGGTAGTCTCGCGTCTGGAGCAACTGCTAACGTTACGTTTCCAACCGTAACTGCTACAGGTGGTGCTCACACTCTCAAAGGATACACAACTAATCCAAACGCGGGCACAGACATGCTAGCCTCCAACGATACAACTACCGCAACTTTCACAATTGGCGCAACGGGTCTTTCATTACCATTTGCTTACGGTTTCGAGCCGACTACCTTCCCTCCGACAAATTGGACTCTCAACAATCCCGACGCATCCACAACCTGGGTCAGGACAACTGCAGCTTTCAGAACAGGTACTGCATCTGCCTACATGCATAATGCTACCTATAATGCAAATAATCAGCTCGACGATTTGAATCTGCCCGGCCTGAATTTGTCGGGTTCGAACACCGCCCTGCTTACATTTCAGGTCGCTTACAGATTGTGGACTAATCCAACCTCAACCCCTAATTTTTCTGACACATTAAGACTCTTTATTTCAACGGACTGTGGTAATACATGGACGCAGATATACAACAAATACGGTACAAATCTCGTAACGACCGCAGCTCCTTCATATCAGGCTTCTGAGTTTGTTCCAACTTCTGCTCAATGGAGAATGGAAAGTGTCGATCTGACTCCTTACATTTCATCAAGTAATGCAATGATAAGATTCCGGAATATTACTGACTATGAAAATAATATGTATATAGATGATATCAATATTACTTCAACCACAGATATGAATCGGATATTAGCGGATAATTCTTTGGAAGTGTTCCCGAATCCTGCGACTGACGCATTGAATATTAAATTTGAGTTGCCTCAGGAGGAAAATGTCACTGTTCAGTTGGTGAATGTTTTAGGGCAAACAATTATCATGCAAAAACTCGGTGTTACAACGAATGGAAATTTCAGTATGAATCTGGATGGAATTAATTCAGGCGTTTTCTTCATCAGAATATCAACGCCTGACTATATACTTAACAGAAAAGTTTCTAAACAATAATTAATACTCGATGCTTCCAAACACGAAAGAATGATTTATAAAAAAAGTATTTCGGCTCTTTTGTATTTGGCGTTTTTTGGGGGAAGTGTTTTCGCTCAAGTTGACGATCATTGTGGAACGACAAGCTATCTTGCAAGGAAGAAATCCGAAGTTCCTTCTCTGGAAAATCGGATGAACTCGATCGAAACCCAAACTCAACAATGGGTTCAGGAGCATCATGGGGAGAAGTTACGCTCTTTCCTTTACATCCCTGTTGTCGTGCATGTTGTTTACAAAACAGCCGCCCAGAATATTTCTGATGCGCAGATTGCTTCTGAAATCACTGTATTGAATGAAGATTATTCATTTAACAATCCGGATAGGGGTTGGTCACCCAGTGTTTTCTGGCCAATACTTGGAGTGCCGCAAATTCAATTTTGTATGGCTGAAAGAGACCCAAACGGAAATTGGACGGCTGGTATCACACGAACTCAGACCAACGTCGATGCCTTTACCAATGACGATAAAGTTAAGTTTGATTCCTTAGGAGGAATTAATGCGTGGCCGGCCGATAAATATTTAAATATATGGGTTTGTAATCTCGGCAATGGTTATCTGGGTTATTCATCTTTTCCCGGGTTTCCTGCAAACATTGATGGCGTAGTTATTAAATATACTTGTTTTGGTCGTGGCGTCGGTGCTCTCGATCCAACTTATAACAAAGGTCGTTCTTGCACACATGAAATTGGTCACTGGATGAATCTTATTCACATCTGGGGTGATTCAAACTGTGGAAATGATTATGTTTCTGATACACCGATACAATTGCAGGCAAATTATGGCTGTCCTACTTTTCCACACGTTACCAATTGTTCTGGAAATGCTCCAAACGGGGATTTGTTTATGGATTTTATGGATTACACCGACGATCGATGTATGAATATGTTCTCTGCGGGTCAGGTCGACCGCATGAACGCCTCCCTTGTGCTTACCCGTTCCTGGATTAGCACATCCCTGAGTTGTGTGATTAATTCAACAGCTAATTTAGAAGCCCTATCAAACGAGATTCAATTTTATCCAAATCCATCTTCCTGTGATTATTCTATTACTTTACCAAATTATGATGGTAAAGATATGATTGTCGATATTTATAATTTGGAAGGAAAGAAATTGAGGGAAATTAAATTCTCCGGTATTAAAAATCAGAAAGCTCAGATTTCTTTAAATGACCTTGAATCCGGAATTTATTTTGCAAAAGTCAGTTTTGGAGATATCCTGGTAATTAGGAAATTAATTCTACAAAAGTAAACTTCCCTCTCCCTTGGGAGAGGGATCGAGGGTGAGGGCAGAAGTCTCCAAATTCTTGTATTTTTGCACCCTGAATCACTCCATTTATGAATAACATTATTCTTTCCACTATTCACGAAAGCGTTCGACTGGGCAATTTTATAACAATTCAGGCAGGAGTAGAAATCGGTCACAGAACTGTAATTTGGAATTATGCTAATTTATATGGGTGTAAAATCGGTCACGATTCAATGATTGGTCCATTTGTTGAAATACAAAGTGAAGCTTTAATAGGGAATCGCACACGAATAAGTTCTCACACTTTTATTTGTTCAGATGTTAAAATCGGGGATGATTGCTTTATCGCACATGGTGTAATGTTTATTAACGACGATTTTAAAAACCATCGCGTAAATTATGAGCGTGAAAAATGGAAAAGTACTACCATCGGCAATCATGTTATTATTGGTTCTAATGCAACAATCTTTCCGGTCAGCATTGGTGATCATGCATTAATCGGTGCCGGAGCAGTTGTAACGAAAGATGTGCCGGAAAATGCAATTGTGATGGGAAATCCTGCGCGAATTAAAGGTTACAGGGATGGAAGTAAGTGATTCTCTTTCTCTCATCGTTCCTGCATTTAATGAAGAAGCAAGCATAGCAGAAGCTATTGCAATAAATCTTGAAGTTCTGAATAAATGCGGAATTCCGTTCGAACTCATTATTATCGATGACGGAAGCAGAGACCGGACAAAAGAAATTATCGAAAAACAATTTCTTCCAAATTCAAATATAATATTTTTCTCCAAACCCAATGGAGGTTTTGGTTCGGCTGTAAAGAAAGGAATCGAATTGTCGAAAATGAAATATATTATGTTTGCACCGGTAGATAATCCGCTCGACTCCGAATTGTTGTCGCTCTTTCTTTCGCATATCGGAAAAGCGGATTTATTAATAAGTTACCGTGTTGCCAGGGAGGGATATTCATCGAGGATGAAAATCAATTCTTCCGTTTATCAGAAATTAATTTCATTTTTATTCGGGTTAAATCTGAAAGATTATAATTGGATTCATCTTTACAAAAGATCGATATTTGAAAAGGATGTAACCATACATTACGGTGGTGTATTTATGTTGGCCGAAGTAATTATTAAAGCAAAAAGAGCAGGATATACTTTCTTCGAATTTCCTGTAACAATGCAGGCAAGAAAATATGGAAATCAAACAGCCGCTTCCTTCAAAGCTGCCTGGAGAGCCTTCCGCGATGTAATAAAATTTTTCATTTTCAAAACTTAGCGCCTTTGTGTCTTCGCAGCAAAATTATTAAAGCTATGTGGATGCAAAAACCATTTTAAAACCAAATACAATGATCATCAAATTCGTCGATCTTCTACGTCAATATCTTCGCTACAAAAATGAAATTCAAACAGCCATGGAAGGTGTGCTTCTCAGTAGCGATTTTATTTTGGGGAAAGCTTTAGGAGAATTTGAATCAACTTTTGCTAAACATACAGGCACAAAATACGCAGTGGGAGTTGATTCAGGAACTTCTGCGTTAAAACTTAGTCTCAAGGCGCTTGGTATTGGTCCGGGGGATGAAGTAATCACTACTCCGAATTCTTATTTTTCTTCAGCATTTGTTATCTCCGATCTTGGTGCAGATGTGAAATTTGTGGATGTAAATAAGTCTACGCAATTACTCGATACTACATTATTGGAAGCTGCATTAACTTCAAAAACAAAAGCTATTATTCCTGTGCATCTTGCGGGACAAATGGCTGATATGTACGCAATAAATATTTTCGCAAAAAAACACGGATTGTATGTGGTTGAAGATGCGTGTCAGGCACATGGTTCTGCTCAGCGTGGTGTTCGTGCAGGTGCATCAGGAACGATGGGTTGTTTCAGTTTTTATCCCGGAAAAAATCTGGGTGCTTATGGAGATGCCGGAGCTGTTACTACAAATGATGAAAATTTATATAATAAATTAATCCTGTTAAGGAATTACGGGTCTTCGACCAAATATTATCACAAATTTCTTGCAGGCAATGCAAGATTAGATACAATTCAGGCAGCAGTCTTAAATGTGAAACTGAAATATCTAGACGAGTGGAACACAAGAAGATCTGAAATTGCAGCTATATATATGCAAAAACTTTTAAATACCGGCGATATCATTCTTCCGCATTTCGAAAAATATAATAATAGCAATCACCATTTATTCGTCATCAGAA
>JAHEYM010000484.1 GCA_023251595.1 Bacteroidota bacterium | reverse complement strand
CTCTCAACAGTATTACGAAGCAAAACGGCGGTGAGAGTAAGTATACAAATTATGAAAGCTTTTGTTGAGATGCGTAAAATGATCATGGGTAATGCAGCACTCTATCAACGTTTGGATAAAGTAGAACTCAAACAAATAGAGGCGGATCATAAATTCGAGAATATATTTAAAGAATTAGAAAATAAAAAACTAAAGCCGGAAAAAGGAATTTTTTTTGAAGGCCAAATCTTTGATGCTTACACTTTGATCAGCGGACTTATTAAAAAAGCCGATTCCGATATAATCCTAATAGATAATTATATTGATGAAACAATCCTAACCCTATTCTCGAAAAGAAAGAAAAAAGTTAAGGTAACCATTTATACAAAAAAAATCAGCCAGCAGCTTCAATTAGATCTGAATAAATATAATCAGCAATATCCTGTCATTGAAATAAAAATATTGACAGGCACACATGATCGTTTTTTAATTATTGATGAAAAAGAACTTTATCACATTGGGGCGTCTCTCAAAGATGCAGGAAGAAAATGGTTTGCTTTTTCGAAAATGGATTCCTTAGCGAACGAAGTGTTGAAAAAACTGACTTAAATAAATTGCAATAAATGCACAGAAAGTTTATTTTTTCTCCTTCAATTTTGCATTTTTAATCGAATCAATTTTTGCCTGATCCGGTGCTCCGTGAATAATCGCCGTATTATTCGTGGATGGCTTTAAGGAGTCTTTGTTTATTCCATTGTTTTCCCCAACACTACCCGATTTCTCCGATCTCATTTTTTGTTTGGCAGAGTCAGTCGCCTGAGCAGAGTCTACCATTTTCGGTTTGGATTCGTCTTTTGTTTCACCATTAACCTTCTGGGTATTCTGACAAGAAGAGAGTAGAAAAGAAAAACAAATAATGTTAGTTAGAAATAATAATCTTTTCATTTTTGAAAGTAGTTTTTTCGTTTTTAATAATTAAAAAATATGTTCCGTTGGAGAGGTTTGCTTTGTTGAATGAAAAATTATTTTCACCCTGAAATGCCTTTCCTTTGTAAAGATTATTAATTTCTTTTCCTGAAATATCAGAAATAAATATATTGAGATTCGTGTTTTCTGAGAGCGAGAAATTGACTGAAAATGTTTCAATTACAGGATTAGGAAATACTTTCACTGAGTGGTCTCCCATCAGATCATCAATAGCTGCGGGCCCATCATGAATTTCCGCAATCCAGGTATTCCATACATGCGAACCTGTGCCATACATTCCATTCATCCAAATTGATTTTGTCGGACTATTATTCTTTCTTGAGGTTCCGGTATAATCACCCCATCTTTCATTGGTTGAAGAGGTATAACTTACATAACCCGCACTTGATTTAACTAATGTTGAACCACTCCATGCCGATGAATTGTCACAGTTGACCACTCTCACTTCAGGAAATATATTAGAACCCGTTCTACCAAATCCGATCATCACTGATTTATCTGTTGCAGCGGTTGCGTAAGACACCACGGATGGATAACAATAATCATAACCACTCAGACCAAATGGACTTGATACGTTCGCGAGCGGAGAAACAGTCAGTCGATTATAATTAATACCGTGATAACCTCCGGTATAATCAGAGTGAAAAACAAAATGGATAACTCCATTCAGATAAAATCCACTTAATATTCTACAATCGTCGGTATTCAGTAAACATGATGTTCCTGATTGATATGCATCTGCAGCTACAGAATATGCAGTAGTTGTGGTCGTATAATAATTTAAGACAGGACTATTTGCAATGTCGTCTGTTAAATCATATAACTGAATTGTTGATCCACCTGCGTTGTCATTTGCAACTAAATAAATTCCAGGTCCGTAAGTCGAATTTTGTCCATAAGAAACCGGAAGCAGAGTGAAAGGAGAACCTGAGATTCCGGAGAAATATTGCCAATTTAACGTAGTACCGTTATATCCTGCCAATTTATCAATTTGATATATTATTGCCTGATCAAAAGTTCCGGATGGTTCATGAAAAAGGTTTCCCGTAATAAAAAGTTCATGCGTTGATATTCCAAGTTTTGGATAATCAAACGCGTCGCCATTGCTGAGCGGATCGCCGGTCAATTTATAATACCACCAACCACCTGTTGCCGGACTGTTTGTTTTTGAAAAGAAGATCAGGGCTTTTGAATTACTTCCCAATGGTGAAACCTGACAAAATAAAATAAATCTGTCAGAACCCGGATCGTAAATTACAACCGGATCACAAACATCGGTTATATTTGGATCATTTATGAAAGTAACCAAATCGTTATAGTATAAATTTGTTCCGCTGGTGTTATCAATTTCCAGCGTAGTATTCGAGACACTCACAATAACTCCTCCATTTGAAATTGCAATGTTATTATCCAGTGGTGAACTTCCATTGTTCACATTACCCATGAAATTAGTTCCGACGATGGGTAAGACAGATAGAATTCCAGGTTCGAAATTGTTTGATTGACGATTTTCTGCCTGATTTTTAAGTCTGAGTTTTTCGGATTTTATATTTTCAATTAATTCATGATTTGGTTCCTGCGGTTCGAACGCGATTGTTTTTTTTGTGAGCGTCGGTCTCCACTTCAAATCAGTGGTTGGTGTATTAATTTCCCCCTCCGATTTAATAGAGAAAATTTGCGATTTAATTGCAGTACCTAGTTTTTTGCTTTCATCAAGAATAGATTTTTGTTCTTGAGAAAAAGTTGTTGA
>JAHEYM010000483.1 GCA_023251595.1 Bacteroidota bacterium | reverse complement strand
TAAGATGCACCCAAATGATGCTGAGCGTAAATGATTCCAGAATTATAATTATTTTGAAAAGTACCGTTTTCCTCATTAATTGTATTTAGACGTTAATTCATCATTTCTCACGACTTACGACTCAGATATTAATCTTATATGAATTGGTTCCCGGCTCTTGTTTATTTTCAATGTAATTATACTTAATATCTGTCTGTTCTGTGTTTTTTATATCAGGAATTTCACCAACCGGATCAAATCGGATATTTAATGTTTTATGATAAGTGGCGCGTATATTTCGTAATTGAATTTTCTCGAAACGAAGGAGCGATACAACCCGCAAAGCCTCTTCATCACAACCAAAACCAATTCCTTTTCTTAATTCGGCTTTCGAAACATGACCATCCATTTCTATATCGATTTTTACGGAAACAGTGCCATGAATATTATTTTTTTGTGCCTCAACAGGATATCGCAGATTTTTCCTTACAAATTCATCCAGAGCCGAATGCCCGCCGGGATAAACAGGTTCTTTAATAAAAGATTCCGGTTTCCTTTGTTTCTTCATATATGATTTCAGGGATTTATTCCTGACACCAACTTTCCATTGAGTTTCATCAGCGCAACTTCTGACGCTTTAACATCATACCTTGATGAAACCATCCTGGTCAATGCATCCTGATATTTATTGCCCGCGTCATTAAACTCCAGCAGTGAACTTTTTCCAAGTCTGTACCGACTTCTCGAAATTTCGATACTGCTTCTTGCCAATTCCGAATTTTCTTCCTCCATTTTAAGGATTTTCAAATCGGCCGTAAATGTATTGAATGCTGAAAGTAATGAAGCTGCAACCAAACTTTGTGCGAAGTGAAATTGCAAATCTGAGGAATTAATTGTTACGTCTGCCATCCTGATTTTATTTTTCAGATTATAACCATCAAAAATATTATATGTAAAGTTCAATCCGTAGGTCAATCCAATATTTTTATTGAGAAGATATAAACCGGCCTGATTGTTAGTTTGGGCGAGACCGTAATTCAAACCCAAACCAACTTTCGGATATTGAAAAGACTTTAATTCTTTTAGATTCAGACGGGCAATTTCGGAATTTATTTGATATGCTCTCAGCGAAGTATTATTTTCCATCGATGTTTTTTTCAGCTCTTCATACGAAGGCTTGTAAACAACGGGAAGAGAATCCGACACCTTAAAATCGGTCTCCGCATTTCTGCCCATCTCCTGATTAAGCGAAACTTTTGCATTTGCATAAACAGATTCCTGTCTTGCAAGCGCCGTTCGTTTTTCATTGAGATCGAGTTTTGCCTGCATCACCTCTACTTCGGGAATGGAACCGGCTTTGAGTTTTGCTTCAGTTATTCTTAGTTTCTCTTCCGCAATCTCCAGTACATCTCGCGCTATTTTCAGAAGTTGTTGTTCCTTCATCATAGAATAATAGGCAATCATTATTTTACTTACTTCATCTTCAATTTTAGCATGCAGATTCACAGTGCTCAATCCGGCGATTTTTCCAAGACGATCCCGTTCCACAAACATTTTCATTCCATCGAATAAAGTCCACGTGACGTTAGCTGATAAATTATAAGAGCTTGCCTTGACACCCGATTTCTCGATTTCAAATCCCGTAGAAGTATGTTGAACTGTATTATTAAGTGACTGATTTTCTCCCCCGACTATATTTAGTTGCGGCAACATTCCCGCTGCTCCGGGTGTATTTCCGATCGCCGCTATAGAAGAATCATTTCTTGAAATGAGAATATCAAAATTACTTTTTAATCCGGTTTCAATTGCTTCACTTAATGTCAACTCCTGTGCCCCGGAATTAACTATATATATAAAAAACACAGCCAAGACTGCGAATCGTTTCAAGGTAAAAAAAGGTTGACTGACGAAATTAATCAGCAATATTGTTCGTAGGTTTCTTTGAGATGATCGGCAATGACGGATGCAGGTTGACCTTCAATATGGTGGCGTTCGATAAAATGAACGAGTTGACCATCTTTAAAAAGTGCTATTGAGGGTGAAGAAGGAGGATAAGGCAACATAAATTTTCTTGCCTCTTTTGTCGCTTCAAGATCCTGCCCTGCAAAAACGGTCACCAATCGATCAGGTTTTTTATTGCCGGATAATGACATTTTTACTGCCGGCCGTGCGCTTCCTGCAGCACACCCGCAGACTGAATTTACAACCACAAGCATGGTGCCTTTGCTTGTCGGAATTGCATCATCAACACTCTTCACATCTTTCAGTTCGATAAAACCTGCAGATGTTAAATTGTGTGTATGCAAAGATACGGAAAAAAATTAGGAATCAGGAATTTAGGAGTGTCGCAGAATAAATCCGATTGGGTTAATCAGGTGAATCTAATTACATTTGCCACTCTCCTTTCAAACTTTACACACCATGTTTAGAAAACTAATAGTATTCACCGTCTGTGCCGCCTCTCTGAGTTTCTCGCTCTCCTCATGTAAAAACAAAGACAATGGGACCTCCCCGAAATTAATCGAGAAGGTCAGCAGAACAGGGTCTGAGATGGTCATTCCTTATGAAAAATACGTATTGTCAAATGGATTGACATTGATTGTTCATGAAGATCACAGCGACCCGATTGTGCATGTGGATGTTACCTACCACGTTGGTTCTTCGCGCGAAACGACCGGCAGATCAGGGTTTGCACATTTCTTTGAACACATGATGTTTCAGGGATCAGATAATGTGGG
>JAHEYM010000482.1 GCA_023251595.1 Bacteroidota bacterium | reverse complement strand
AATTTAAACTATCACGGAATAATGTTGCCATCTGTATAATAAAATTGCTGTCAGCGAGAGCCGGAACGCAGACCCAGGGCATTTTACCGGTCATATTACAAAGTTTAATCGCATATTCGTAAGCTACGCCTTTACTGCCCGACTGTGTATAGGATGAAGTTAAAGTCCTGTCACTCCATACGTGCTGTGGATTTCCATTCGTATGAAACCAATCCATGAAACGGAGTGCGTAAAAATTATTGGCTTTATCAAGAAATGGCTGACGAAACAAAAGCGTATTATAATTTAATTCATTTGCAATCGGTACGAGTCTGAAATTCCGTACATGATTAGGTGCTAATGACGAAGAGTCCATATCGAACCAAACATTTCCGGATGTATTACAGGTCAAGACAACTCTTCCGGGTGTCGAGGCACCTACGGTAAATCCATGATACGTAAATTCACCATATCCGTCATATAAAAATACATATTGTTGTTGAGCTAGTCTTCCACTTGCCGAAATCATAAATCTCAATCTCTCTCTTCCGGAAGAGGTAGTAAAAGGAACTCCACAAGTAGGATATCCATTTCCATCGTAAACAAAAGCAGTATCGTGCAGCATGTCCCAGGGACCTGTTCCATCGGCCATGCATGAAAACCATGCACCCCGCATCTTCATTTGATCGAGAAAGGGATTCTCACCGGTTTCATAATATGAAGTGCTGGTTAAACCAACACCTATATTCATACAATTGAGCTGGGCAATTGCCGGTTTTACAACTATTGCCAGGATAAATGCGAAAAGGAGGGTCGTAATTTTTTGCATTTTGAGGGATTTAGAAGACAAAGAAAAGAATTTTCAATTAGAATAACAAACGGCTTTCTCTTCCTCACAGCATCCGTCAACACACCCCTGCCCCTCTCCGAGAGGGGAATACCGATGTGGGTTGATATTGTGTTTACATTTATTATCGAAAATTTAAAGCAAATTTATTAAGATTAATTTGTAATTAAAATGCGATATCTTATGAATCAGAACGGTCTATTCCCCTCTAAGAGAGGGGAATAGATTTGTGGATTGATATTGTTTTTGCAATTTTCATCGATATTTAAAAGCAGTTTTTTATTAAAATTAATTTGCAAATAAAATGCGATATCTTATGAATCCGAATGCTCTATTCCCCTCTCCGAGAGGGGCAAGGGGTGTGTTTTGCACAATGCATTGAGTATCGGAGAATTAGCAGGAATCAAAATACCCCTCACTCCCGCTGCTTTCCCCGCCACAATATCTCTGTCCTTATCGCCGATAAAATAGGATTGTTTCGGATCGATATTAAATCGTGCAATTGTTTTTTCAATTAATAACGACCCCGGTTTCCTACATAAACATTTTCCGATGTCGGGATGATGCGGGCAGTAGTAAATTGCAGTGATATTAATTCCTTTCACCCGAAACAATTCCAACATATATTCATGCAATTTCTTTACATCGGAATGTGTATATATACCTTTTGCAATTCCGCTTTGATTGGTGATAATAATTAACAAATATTTTTCTTCGGTGAATTGTTGCAACGCTTCTATGACACCAACATTTAATACAAAATCTTTTATCTTGTACGTATATTCACCACGCTCTTTATTGATGACACCGTCTCTATCTAAAAAAATTGCCTTCTTCAATTTCATTTATTATCTGTGATATTTATCTGTGCGATCAGTGCTATCTGTGAGAACCCAAAAACTCAAAATGATTGAGGCAATAGTTTCAGTTGGGCAATAAATATCTCGAATAATCCCGGCTTCAAAAGAATCGTATATACAAATCCGAAAACCGCTCCCCATAAATGTGCATCATGATTTACATTATCGCGACCGATTCTCCCCACGAAACGAACATTTTCACGCTTCGTTCTTCCTGCCCACCAGGAGTAAACTATATATATAACACCCCAGATAATTGCAGGCAGACATAAAAGTCCGTAGAGACAAATTCCGCTCACGGGACTTAGCAAAATACTTGTGAAAACCACTGCAGATACGGCTCCTGACGCACCCAAAGCATTATAACCGGGATCCTCTCTGTGTTTTTTGTACGTTGGTAATATTGAAATTACAATTCCACCTATATATAACATAATGAAATAGTACCAACCCTTATCACCAAACTCACGACTATACCTCACTTCCACCACTTGCCCGAAAGAAATGAGGACAAACATATTAATGAATAAGTGCATCCAATCGGCGTGAATAAGTCCGCTGCTGAAAAGCCGATACCATTGCCGTTGATGATTTACAGCATAGGGATTAAAGATAAGTTTGCCCATCCATTCTCCCGAATAAAAACAGAGAACCGAAATAAGCGCTGTGATGACCACAATGCCTGTCGTTATATTCACCTACTTTGTTTTCATAATAACAACTTTTTTGGACGCAATAGTTTTTCCATCAACATGAATCGAACACCAATAGATTCCGGGTTTCAGTCCCGCGACGGGCACAGAAAATTCGGAGTTTAAAAGTTCAACAGATTGCGAAAGCACAATTTTGCCTTTCACATTGGCGAGGGTAAGAATACCCTGTTTGCCAAAAGATAATAAAGGATTCGATACCGATAGAAACATGTCGTTTGAGATTGGATTAGGAAAAATATTAAATGAATAATCAGAAATAGCGGGATGAGAAAAAGCAGTCGTAATTGTATCAGGATTATATTCCCAAAAATCGTTCACATAAC
>JAHEYM010000481.1 GCA_023251595.1 Bacteroidota bacterium | reverse complement strand
AATACGATCAGAAATTTAACGTTTTGAATGAAGTTGAGTTCAAAGGTGCGAGGGATATTTCTGCTGCTACCTGGCATGAGAATCATTTGTGGATTTTGAGTGATGAAGACATGACGATTTTTAAAATGGATCCTTCCACATATAAAATTATTTCGGCCTGGCAAATTCCGGTATTAAATCCGGAAGGTTTATGCTTTGATCCCACAGGACAAATAAAAATTGTTTCGGATGATCTGGAACGACTCTATACTTTCAAAAATCCCGAGACAGAAAATGCGAAATAAAATATTTATCATCATTATTTTAAGTGGCATTATTTTTCCGCGAATGTCATTTTCACAGTTGTCGATCTCGAACGGGGTTCACACCATGGATATCTGGGGTTCTTTCAATACGTACTACAATCATGTTATTCTGAAACCCGGCAAAACAGATTATTCAAATAATATGTTTATGATGAAGGATGCGCAATTACAGATTGATGGCAGGGTTGGGAAAAAATATGAATATCAGGTACAAATTGATTTTGCCGATCTTCCACTGCTCACGCACGCCTACGATGCAACAGGTTTACTTCAGGCGACCTCCACATATAAAGGATTGAGTTTTATGGACATTACAGCCGGATATGGAAAAACACCATACTCACGTAATTCGATGATGCATTTTGATTATTCACCATTTTGGAAAAGAACAGATCTGACAAACGGTGCGCTTTTTAGCAGAAGAGATTTAGGCATTACACTGAGTAAATCCGCATTGAAACAAAGATTAACGATATCGGCAGGAGCTTATTCGGGTTTGGGTGAAATGAGTTTGCAGGGACTCGGCGAATCGAGTGGTAGTCCTGAATATTGCGGGAGGGTGCAAATGGACTGGCCATCTCGTTATCGTTTTCGTGAGGTGGACACACGCATTGTTCCGATTCCGATGTTTTCGATTGCAGCAAATGCAAGGTATGCAAATAAAAAACTCGCACCCGGAACAACTTTGCCTTTGCTTGCAGGAGGAGATTTTGGAAACAATGTAATTGCGGGAGAAAAAACTCTATATGGGATGGATGCTGCATTTCAATTCAAAGGATTTTCTGTAATATTTGAAATAGATCAAATGAAAGCCGTTCCGACCGACACCACGAGTACTTTGTTCGAAGGTGTAACACCTGCCAATTCAAAAGGGTATTTTATGGCAGGAGGATATTATATTCAGGTAAATTATTTCTACAAACCACTTCACTCAATACTTGCAGCAAGATACGATGAAGTAAATTTAAATGATCTCGCACCTGGCATTGGTAAACATTTTTCGGTTGCATATTGTTATCAGTTGAAAGGTTATAGTTCAATGATCAGAATTCAATATTTGAAAAATCTTGCGGAAGAATCTATCAACACACATTCTTATGCTGAAGAATTCAGAATCGGATATCAATTAATGTTTAAATAAAACCAAATTGTAAAGACGTAACATGTTACTTCTCTACAATAAAAACAACTCTCAATCAAATGAAAACAAACCTTACTAAAAACGTATTTAAATCGGTACTCGCCGGAATATTTATTTCGGCCATCGTGCAAACAGTAATGGCGCAAACATCGCTCACAAACGAAAATTTTGATGGAGTACCACTGGCGCTTCCGTCTGGCTGGACAGCTACAACAAATGGTTGGAAGGTGGACAGTTCGAATGTTTCATCAGGATATGCAGGTGCGAGTGGGCTGCAAAATCTCGCGATAAAAAATTCCTTTCCGAGTGGAACGTATGCTGTGATGACGACTCCGGTATCGACAATGGGTTATTCATCAATAACCGTCTTATGGGGTGCACGGCATACCGTTAATTTCCCGACACCGGGCAGTTCGATCAGCGCTTTCGATTGGAGTAGTGATGGTGGGAATACTTGGATACCGATCCCCTATTCCAATAATGCCCCGAATAGTATCTGGGGTTTAGTAAATGGTGGCACGCGAATTCCACTACCGGCAGGGGCAAGCGGACAAACAAGTCTTATGTTCCGTTGGATTGCAATTATTGTTACAGATCCAAACGGCACCTATAGAATTGATGATTTCAATATTATGGGGATTTCTGCGAGTGGCATCAATACAGTGTTAACTCCTTCAGCTCATCTGAATGGAATGTTTGAAGGAAGTATTTTAAAGCTTAATTTACAAAACTTTTCTTCAGAAAAAGTTTCTGTTAATATTTATTCCACAGACGGGAAATTAATTTCTTCAACAAAAGAAATAGCAGGTCTTTTGAATATTGAACTTCCCGGAATTAATAGCGGTCTTTATTTGGTTGAAGCGATTTCAGAATCGGAAAGAAGATTTGTTAAAGTGGTGAAATAAAGATTCGCCAACTATATCGTTTTCCTTTTAGTGATTTATTGGGGATGGATTTTTCGCGAATTTATCCCTTTTTTCCTGATAGCGAACGATGCTTTCAAATCACTGCCCACTTTTGTCCCTTGCCTGAAAGAGCGTAATTTAATGATTTATCCGAATGATTTTTCCCGAAAAATAAAGGCCATTCGCTGTTGTAACTCTCAGAAAATAAATTCCCGGAGCCAGGGACTTTAAATTAACAACGTTTGAATATGAATTGGAAAGAAACGTATTCAATAAGATTTTCGCATTTTCATCGATGATGTTGATTTCGGTTTTCTCAAAACCATCTGTTTGAATCTGTAAATAGTCTTTTACAATGGAATTATATTTGA
>JAHEYM010000110.1 GCA_023251595.1 Bacteroidota bacterium | reverse complement strand
AGTCATTACCGGGTACGAGTAGTGGGCTCGAATCCGATAAGCTTTGGTTTGGATAATGGTATGGATATTACTATCAATCCGGTCTATTTTCAAAATGTTGCGTCCGCAATTTGTCAGGGAAATACTTTTACTTTCCCTGACGGAACCACATCATCGGCTTCGACAGTTCACACAAGCAATTTAATCACAACAAGTGGCTGTGACAGCATTATTACAACCACTCTCACGGTTAGCTCATCTTATAATCAAAATATTTCCGCATCAATCTGCCAGGGTTATATATATACATTCCCCGATGGAACAACTTCGACAAACTCAACCACTCAAACAAGCAATCTCAATACGATTGCGGGTTGCGACAGTATTATAACCACCACACTCACCGTTATTCAATCATTTAGCCAAAATATTTCCGCATCAATCTGCCTGGGTTACATATATACATTCCCCGATGGAACAACTTCGACAAATTCCACGATTCAAACAAGCAATCTAAATACGATTACAGGTTGCGACAGTATTATAACCACCACTCTCACAGTCAATCCCATTCCGAATGTAATTATTACACCGAATGGTCCAACGGATTTTTGTTTTGGAGGAAGCGTGATCCTGACTTCAACAGCAGCAAATTCATATTTGTGGAGTACGGGAGATACATCTCAAAGTATTAATGTAAATTCTTTTGGAAATTATTCGGTGGCCATTACGGATATTAACGGTTGTTCGAACACTTCTTCCATTACAAATATTCTTGTAAATCCGATATATAATCAAAACGTTTCGACTTCCATTTGTCAAGGAAGTACTTATACATTTCCCGATGGAACGAATTCAACAGTTTCAGCAATTCAAACAAGTAATCTCAGCACAATAAACGGTTGCGACAGTATTATAGTCACTGATCTTACTGTAAATTCTGTGATTAGTATAAACCTTTCTGCTTCGATTTGTCCGGGCGATGTATATACTTTTCCGGATGGCACAACATCAAATATTGCGACGATCCAGACCAGTAATTTTACCACGATCACGGGTTGTGATAGTAGTATCATTACCGATCTTTCGGTTAATCCAACATCTAACCAAAATATTTCTGCGTCCATCTGTCAGGGAGATATATATACATTCCCGGATGGAAGTACTTCAACAATTGCAACTGTTCAGGCAAGTAATTTAAATACAATAAATGGTTGCGACAGTATTATTACAACTACACTCACAGTGAATCCCGTTTTCAATCAAAATGTTTCCACAGCCATTTGTCAGGGAGATATATATACATTCCCGGATGGCGATACTTCTACGATTGCGACAGTTCATACAAGCAATTTAAATTCAGTTACGGGATGTGACAGTGTTATCGTTACTACATTAACGGTTAATGCAGCTCCTGCAACTCCAACGATTTTTCCAAGTGGGATTATCACGATTTGTCAGGGCGATAATATAACGCTGCCATCGTCAATTGGTTATTCTTATTTTTGGAACACCGGCGAAACTACTCAAAGTATTGTTGTGAGTACAGCAGGTAGTTATTATGTGACGGTTACAAATGCCAACGGATGTTCTGCAACTTCTTTGCCTGATTCTGTGCATGTAATTCTTCCACCTGTTATTTCTTCAGCATTTCTTATAGATACACTTAGTGGTTGCGAACCACTCACGGTTCAATTTACAAATAACAGTATTGGCGCAACTTCTTATTTGTGGAATTTCGGGGATGGAAATACAAGTACACAAATAAATCCTTCCCATACATATAATACCGGTGGCACATATACAGTTAGTCTCATCGCATACAATTCTGCTTTCTGTGTATTTTCTGATACCTCAGTTTATTCTTCACCCATCGTTGTGTTTAGTCCCCCGACAACGCCGACAATTTCTGTCAATGGACTCGATCTTACCTCGAGCGCTTCTTCCGGAAATCAATGGTTGATGAATGACACGATTACAATTGCAGGTGCAACCACTTCAACCTACACTATAACTGCGCCGGGTTGTTATTCGGTTGAAGTGACTGACATAAATGGTTGCACCGCGGTTTCTGATACAGTTTGTTATGTGGTGACGGGTATTAATTCCATATATACAGATAACGAAATTACCATCTTCCCCAATCCGAATAACGGAAGCTTCACCATAACCTTTAACGCAAACGACCGCGAACCAAAAGATATATCTATATATGATGTTACCGGAAGAATTGTTTTCGGAAGAGCGGGAATCACAGAAAGCAGAGTGAGTCTCGATCTGAAGTTTGAGAGTGATGGGGTTTATTATGTTTCGCTTTTGCAGAAAGAAAAAGTGCTTGTGAGAAAAAAATTGGTGGTCATCAGGTGAGTCGTTCGAAAAGGGAACGCTGATGACGCGGATTTGGCTGATTAACGCTGATAAAAAATAAATTTAATATAATTAACCAATTAAAAAATCATACAATTTTTTAACCTTATTTTTGATTTATTAATCTTACTCCCTTTACGGCTGTGAAAAGAATAGGGTGGAGGGCAATCGTTTTTCTATGAAGGTTAAAAGTGTTGTGGATAAGGTTTTTCTTTATTTCCTGTCTTACCTTTTGGGACACCTGCGATAAATTTAAAAATTTAGACAGTCAAAATTGCTCCTCATTTTTAATCAATCACTTTTTCTGTTTCGTGTTTGATAAAGCTTGCCTCACGCCTCAAACCTTATTACCTTAGTAACATTGGAAACGCACTAAAAACGCTAACCTTATTACCTTATTTTAATTGGGATAAAACCCCATTTTAAACCGCAGACATACAAATTGTTGTTAAATCCGGTATCGAAAAATACATGACCGGAATTGTGACTAATAACGCCTGTAAATTGTACTCAATATATGCGAATCCGGAACATGACAAAAAAATTACATTTAAAAAGGAATATGACGACTTAATTAAATTTTATCAGAAGACTCTCCGGTGGGAATAAGGTAATAAGGTTGAAGGTTTGATAGGAGAAATCCCTTGTTACTAAGGTAATAAGGTCGAAAATGTGAGAAAAACAAACATAAATCACTATTGAAAACAGAGTAATGGTTCGGTGGACGAACATGCCTCGAAAATACAGCAGGTACACCCAACTCAAAAATACAAATGCAGTGTTCTCAAGTATTGCATTCGATTTTTTGACTGATTTTCATATGACCGAGGAATACAGGAGATTAGGGCAACCATTTTTCTATAAAGATGAAATGTTGTGAGGATAAGTTTTTTCTTTCTTTTATCCTGGCTTTTTCAACATTAACAAAATTCTACCGCCCGTTTGCAGACCCAGATCCTCTAAAACGCATTTTCATTTTTCTAACTCTATATATATTGCAGCGCGTTTTATAGGATGACTCTTTGGTTTGAATACATACAGGTAATCCTCACGAAATCGTTAAGATATTTCCGTTAAGGGTTGCAGTGTGTTTAATTAATGCAGAGGGCGGAGGACCACCGGTTACATTGCCGTTTACATCAAATGTTCCGCCGTGACAGGGGCAAAATACGGATGTTGTTGTAACATCATATTCAACTGTACAACCCCGATGTGTACATACATTTGACAAAGCAGAATAGGTCGTCGTTCCGGTTCTGATGATAATTACATTCTGATGTTCAATAAAACCACCGACATTGTTTAAGGAGGAATTGGCGGGGTCTGTTATATTAATTGTGAAGCTTGTAAAAGGGGGAATTGTAGGTGTAGGCGTGGCTTTTGCGCAACTTTCTAAAAAAGCAGAACCCATCAAGCCGGCTCCGCAAAACATCAATGATGTTTTAATAAAAGTTTTTCTCTCCATAAATTATTTGTTTAGGGTTTAACAATGTGATCGTTATAAATCACTTTACGCAGTACTTTTTAGAAGGGTGGGGTGGTACCACCAAAATGATGCTGAAAAGTTTAAATTCATGATAATTAATAATCGACCCCACCGTTTGTACCTTTGTTCCGTAAGGTAGTATGTTCAACTGTTTCAAAACGCAGCGAAATTGTTTTTTAATAGAAAACCCGGATTTGATGAGAATGATGCCAACAGCATAATTCGTGCGTGTATATCCAGGGATCAGAAAGCTCAAAGGGTACTTATTAAAATGTTCTACGGATTCGCTAAAAGTGTCTGTATGAGATATTCGGGTAATAAACAGGAGGTGGAAGAAATGTTAAATGATGGATTTTTAAAGGTCTTTAATCATCTTCATAAATTTGATCAGACTAAACCCTTCAAAGCCTGGTTGAGGAGAATAATGATTAATACAGCAATTGATTATTATCGTAAAAATCAGAAATCCGAACATCATGTTGATATTGATGATATTGATATTATTTCGCCTGACGAAGATATAATAAGTAAAATATCTGCGAATGAAGTGTTGAAGCTCGTTCAACGTTTGCCACCTTCGTACAGAATGGTCTTTACACTTTACGTAGTTGACGGATATAACCACCGCGAGATAGCCGACATGCTGGGCATTAAAGAAGGGACATCAAAATCGAATCTTCAGGATGCGCGTAAGAAACTTCAAATGATGATTAAAACTTCATATCCACAACTTTATCTTGCTTATGGAATAAATACTACGAAAATTAATGAAAACTGAAAATTTTGATGATTCTATCAGGAGAAAGATAGAAAACATCAATCCCGAATTCGGGGATGAAGACCTTGACAAAGTGTTGAACTATGTAAATAAAAACAATTCAGCATTTTATTTCCGTCGATATAGCACTATAGCGCTTGCCACAATTGCAATAGCAGTCATTTCGGGATTGCTCGTCTGGAATTTCAAACAACGTGATGAGCATGAACGTTTAGTGCAAACAATTTCCAAACTTCACTCTGATCTTTCTGTGGCTGAGACTAAGCCGCAACCGCAACTAAAAGAAAAAGATACCGTCTATATTAAGGAATATATAACAAATGAGGTTGTTCATCAAAATGTCATATCTAATAATTCGAGACAAACTGAAGAGAAGAATATGTTAGCTATGAATCCGGAGAGGAAGTCGGATGTGCCAAAAGAAATAATCCCGAATAATCAGCAAATGATTTCTCCTGAAATACATTCAAACAATCTGAAAAACTCAATTCCTGATTCTCAGATTGTGATGGTTAAAGGGAATGAAACAATTCACTCCGATAAATTATATACGCCAGACCAAAATGCTCCTGATAAAATTTCATTAAAACAATCAGCTCCGGATTCATCATTGGAGATTCTTAAAAATCAAATATCACTGGTCAAACCAATTCATTCTGACACGATGAGTCTTCCTCAGAAAAAGAACGATGAGTATGTGAAGAGGAGTAATGTCTCGAAAATATTTCTTTCTGCTTTTTATTCGCCCAAAAAGATTAATAATTCTTTGTCGGACAATGATATTCCGGATCATCTTACGGTGAATGATATTGAGACGAGAGAAGGAGAATGGAGTAATTATACCGTTGGTTTGCGGGTTGGATACGAAATTTCTCCTTCATTGTCTTTACAAACCGGCTGCTCTTATGATATATCCTCGTTTTCAATTTTACCAACCATTATTCAGGCTAATATTAAACAAGATGGTCAGGTAGGATATTCAGTGACTACAAGTTCCGGTGAAATAAATTTATCATATCCAAGCGTTCCTAATATCGGCGATAGTATCAAAATAAAAGGCACTTCTTCCAGAAATTTTGTTCGGGTTCCGCTTCAATTAAATTACTATGTTGCAGGTCATGGAAATATACGCGCCTACGTGTCAGGTGGATTGGCTGCCAACTTCGCCGTATATGAAACCTCGAAAATTCATTGGCAAAATACGATGTTGAATGAAGGTGAATTATCTGAAAACAGCATCGAAGGATTGGATCACATTCATTTTTCATATACGCTGGGTGCCGGAGTACGATATAATATATGGAGCAAACTTTCAGTATTTACCGAACCATATATTCAGGGTTCTCTTACCTCAATTAATAAGGCAGCGCCGATACGTACAAAACCATTCTATTATGGCTGTGCTTTAGGTTTAAGCTGGAAATTGGGTTGACAAAGCCGCGCATAGGGTAGTACCGGACGGTGAGGTGTAATGAACAATGAACGAATGCCAAGTTTTCAATTTCCAATTTCCAATGTCCCACGCCAAATTTCCAAGTAAGGTTAAATGTTCAATTATATAATTTATTATTTTTTAGTTGGACATCGGAAATTGAGCGTGGGAAATTGGAAATTTCTTTTTACTTAGATATTGGACATTGGGCGTCGGAAATTGGAAATTCGCCATGTCAGCTTTTAATCAAATGGTACACCCTTGACGGACGCGAGAAAATGGTCGGGGCATCGCTCACCCCCGAATAAATTCGGGGGCTATAAAATGGTTTGTTCCAACGGAACAAATTAAATTGCACTGGTTCATAGTGGTTTTATATATTCACTATTCACTATCCACTATTTAGTCCGCCTTCCCATGACACTTCTTATGCTTTAAACCACTACCGCAGGGACATGGATCGTTTCTCTGAATTTTCGGTTCGGTTCTTAGCATGGGTGGTGGGATGACGGGAGGAAGTTCTTCATCATAAAGGTCATCAAATTCATCATCGAAATATTCCTCATCATCCTCATCAAAATCATCGTTATGCTGATTTAAATTCCATTTTTTGATATGGGATTCATACATTGATGAGATAGTCGGATGCAATTCTCTCTTCTCTGCAGCAATCAGCGGATCATGCAGTTCGTTCAGCACTTCTTCCAGATTGCCTGCCATTGAGTCTTCAGACAAATTGTTTTTAAATATTTCTTTGATTTCCGGCTCAAGCTCCGTTGCCTGAAGATCAAGTACATCTGCCACCATAGCAGAAATTACTCCGGTGTCAAGAATACGATCATTTTCTTTATGCTGAATAAAAAAATCAAATATATCTTTATACCACCCGATAACTTCTGCTCTCCTTTCGGGATAATGCATTCCAATCTGTGTTACAACCTCAGACATTATTGCCCGTCCGGCAAAATCATGGTCGGGTTCCATTACAAATTGTTTCAACGCCTCTAAGCGATTGAAACCGAGAAAAAAGAAGACTTCCCACATCTCTTCGGTGGGATAATCGCCCAGCCAATAATCCAGAAAATCATCATCCTGACGGAGCAGATCGAATAAAGTGTCGAGACTTTCCTCCGATCTTAATTCTATAAGAAGAAAAAATGCGTGAATTAAAAAATCATGTGTTCTGGGTCTAAATTTTGTTTCGGCAATGAAATATTCATATCGTAATATGCTGTCACGGACCAATTTGTGTAAATCGGGAATCAATGTTTCCCTAGGAAGAGATAGTATGTCATTCAGGATTGAATGATCGATAAAAACGGAATTATTATATAGAAGATTTATTTCATCATGATAAAATATGGGTGGAAGTTTGGTCTGTTCTCCGATCTTTTTCGGAACGGCGGTTATATGTCGTTCATTTTCGCTAACTCTACCAACCCGTTCCGTAGTTTTTAGCAACTCGAGTGTTCGGACTAATGTTTTGATATCTTCTGTTGATTTACTATCTGGATCGAATTTCTCGAGAATCTGCACTCTCGACTCGGCGGCTTCCAGATTTTTTGTACCGGCAAAATAATATATGGCTGCCCGGCAAAATGAGACGATTTCGTTCACATGAAAAACTTTTCTTTCCGGATATAATGCTTTTAATTCAACTAAGGGACCGAGAATTTCCGGAACTTTGTCATATTCCGCTTTATGAATATGTTCCATCGCGAGATTAATCTTCCCGAACAGATAGTCGGGGTGCTCCCTTACAAGCCAATGATTCACTTCATTCGCTTTCTCAATATTATTCTGAAGTTGATATAATGTACCGAGTTGATTTTTAAACTGAGGGACCCAGGGATACTTTTCGATCAGATGATGCAATTCTTTTATGACACCGTTTTTTTTCTGTTTAACTTTTTGGTGTGTGTCCATCAGAATCGCGAGTATGTTTTCAGGAATCCGTGGCGAAACATCAGTTTTACTGACGTCACCCTCGACCTCATATTCAAAAAATTCGTAACCCTCCAGATCGTTTTTCATAGTGTAAAAATAATTAATTTCGGAGAAACCGGGGTTTATTTGAAACATTTCCAGCAACGACGCGTGTTTGCAGTTGTTCACCACGCAATTGGGGGAGACATGAACACGATTGTTTGACACGTCATCGGGCTTGTTAAAGGTTGCGTGTGCAATTGTTTGACACGCGCTTCTGATATCAGAAGAAACTATTGCGATTGTTTGCCTCAGCGTTGTAATCGCAGTACGTTCGTTCGTGATTGTTTAACCTTTCAACGTGATCGCGGATGTCGCAGCATGACAGTGTTTCAGGTGGTGTTTGTATCGCAAGATGCCCAGCCTGACAATGTTTCAGGTCGTGGTGCGATCCCGCCTCATCCCCGGCCTTTCTCCCAAGGGAGAAGAGTGATTGCACTTCATCGCGCTCCGGTCTTATTGATTAATTCAATAAGTTTAATTGCAACGTTTCCGTTCGTAGTTGCCTTACATATATATATTCCGTTTTGCAATAAATTTGAGGAGATCGTAAATTCGTGGTCACCTTCTGCCGTCATCCCGGAAAATATATTTAATATCTCTCTTCCCGTGATATCATATAACTTCACCCCAAGAAAACCCGATTTATTTATATTCATCTTTAATATCGAAGAATTGGTGACCGGATTCGGATAACAAACCATCTCTAAATTACCCGATATATCATGAATGTCGGGAACGCCAACCAAACAATTTCCGAATTCATAAGCTCCGATATCGTAAGCACCGGGACTTGGACAGGGTCGGGCATTTCCATCATGATCGATATTCGGAGCCCATACCGAACTGCCATGATCGATCGCTTGATTTGTTGCAAGATAATGCAGATTTAATGTGGATGGATTGGTATCCATAAACATCAATGCACAATTATATTGAATTGAAGAGTGGGTGTCCTGACCACCGGTTAAAGCGCTCCAGTAACCACTCGGCACGGAATCCATCGCCACATCGATACTATCATCTGCAAATATTCTGGTATTGTCATTACAATTAAATAAATTATAATCGCCACGGTAATTCGTAAATGCCGAATAGCAATGAATTCCAATGTTGACGGCGCCTGCGATAATACAATTGTGCATTTCAAGTGTATCCTGTCCGTTATTCTGTATATCAATACCATATATAGAATCGCCGTAAAACATGCAATTCTGCATAATGATTTTCTTTGGCGATTGCCATACATCCACAGCCTGAGTATCTAATTCTGCGCCGACAAGTGATGAATAATCGATACAATTAGTGAGAAAAATACTATCAGACCACAATTTATAACCCCCGCCGAAAATACAATGATGTGTGAGACATTCATTCAGATGTATATTATGACCCGTCATGTCGAAACCATCTCCTACATTATATGCCTGACATCTGGTAAAAGTAATATTCCGGTGAAGTGAATGTCCCAAAGCAAAGCCATCGAGATTATCGGCGAAATTCTCATCATGCGATTTGCAATCGATGAATTGTCCGTTATAACAATCGAATGGCATATTGAATGGAGTCTGTTTGGTGCCATCAAAGCCGTGCGTGTCGAAATGATGCATATCTACATTCTGCACAAGGAAATCATGCACACGATTTGTGAAATCTATACAGGCATTACTATGGTGAATTACACAATTCTTTATTTCTATATACCCAACGGTCGAGTCTGCATCATCGTTCACCCAAATTCCGGTACCGAGAAACCAGTTCCTGATTTCAAGTCCATCAATCCTGATATAATCCTGTGTGAGTAGAATCCCATTACTGCTTAGATTTGCAGTATCCGCGCCATCCAGAATGGGGTTATCGCCGGGAAAAGCGGTATAGGTAATAAATCCGTTAATTGAATTTCCGGCAGCCATGGTTGTAACCTGCTCACTATAAATTCCGGTGTGGATCAATACTGAGTCGCCCGCAATCATAAGATCGGCAGCATGCTGAATCGTCAGCCACGGTAGCGCTAAAGTTCCCGCATTTGCATCGTTACCGGAGGGGGCAACATGGTACGTTGTTGAAAAGGAC